>JAAETT010000700.1 GCA_024228115.1 bacterium | reverse complement strand
GATCCTCGGGAAGCCAATCCCGAAGCGAGGGCGGCAGGAGAAGCGACTGGTCCGGCTCGTAGCGTCGAAAGTCTCGCGGCATGGCTCACTCTAGCGAGACTCACCCCTCAATGGCCCTCTGCCGCGCAGACTCCTAGAGAAACCCGAGCATGCGATTCAACACCCCGCTGGAGATACGCGACACGTATCCAATAAGCTGCGGCCAGGATGGGAAGGCCAAGGTACGCCTCCGGCACGCCAGCCAAAGACAACGCCAGATAGACCGAGTTGCTCGAGCAAATGCCCAACACCAAGCCGGCGGTGGCCAACTCGAGAGCGTGGAGGCGCCAGCCGATCAATCTGATGATTGCAGCGCCTGGAACGAAGAACAGGAAGAAGATTCCGACTACATAGAGACAGCGATCCGTGATGGAGACAGGGGATGCAGCGCCAAGCCAAGGCAGCAACCCAACGACCAGCACAACGGCGACCGAGAAAGGGATAGGCCTTGAAGATCGGAGAGTTCGAAGACTGGCCATCGTTCTACTTGTACTTGGAATTCCTCTAACGGGATCCGAGCGCACTCGGCACAATGGTGCGATGCGATACAGCACGGGCCCGACCCGCGGATAGGCTACCTCGGGTGCACCAGGTCCGCCTACGGCCGGAGGTCCCCTGGGGAGTTAGGCCATCGTTCTCGCTTTCGATGTTTTCGTTGTTTGCGATCGTGTCGAAGACCGGGGCGCCGCGGTGGCGGGTGAGAGAACGGTAGTAGGCGAGTCACCTGGTCGCTGCTTCTGGCGTCGTGGTCCTTAGTTCGAGCCGGATGTCGCATGTGTTGATGACGACGTACGCGTCGAGGGAGAAGACTTCGTCGAAGGCCTCCAGGATCGGTTCGGAAACGGCGCCTAGTGAGCTACCGGAGTGGCCGAACTCCTTCAGGGATGCATTGAGAAGGGCGCCTCCGGAGAGCGTCATTCCGTCTGCTGGAAGGGGTGCCTGCAATTTCGCGTCGACTCCTTCCTCAGTGAGGTTCGGGAAGACCCGCCCGAGCAGCCAACTGGCGAGCCCGTAGCCGACCTGTTCCGACCCCCAACAGGGCGGTTCTGGGGTCGACCAGGTCAGCAGTTGCCCAGATCGTACCGAAATCGCAGTCGGGGATGCGACCCTCGATGCTCAGCAGTCACGCCTTTCTTTCCAACTACAGGCCCAATGCTTGACTGCGGTCACGATCGCATAACATTTGGAGGAAGGCGACGGATCGAACGACTCCGCCGAACCTTCGAAGGGGGCTGTTTCTTGTCACCGACCGACTGACGACTCGATCGGATAGGCTGACAAGTCAACTGTGAACTCCGTCCCCGCAGGTTGACTTGTTGAGACAGCCTCGATGTGGATGGGGCCGTTGGCGGGGTCGGCATCGATGCGGGCGAAGTAGGCGCCCCATCTTTCGATGGGGACGGACTTGCCGGCCTGGGTGGCGGCGAGGCTTGCGAAGGGGGCGTTTCGGTCAGCGGCTGCGATGATTGGACGTTCGCCGCTTTGGGCGGGCTCGGTGAGCACGAGAACGGACTCGCCGGTCGGCTTCCAGGCGCTATGTAGCCGGCCGCTTCGGGCGTACCAGAGGCGGTAGCCGCGAGGGTGGAGGCTGCTCGGAAGGAGCCAGCGGAAGCCCGAGAGTGCGCCGGTGGTGATGTGCTCGGTAGCGCCAGCCCTTGCGCGGCCGTTGAAGTGGGTGTGACCGCTCAGCACGTAGGCCACATCGTGTTTGGCGAACAGGCCCTCGTCGGACGCGAGTTGGTCTTCGTCGTCGAATGGCCACTCAGGGTCGAGCAGGAAGGGCTCGTGGTTGAGGACGACCTGGGTTCGCCCGGAGTGGAGAGCGAGATCGTCGTCGAGCCAGCTTCGCACTTCGTCGCGCATGCTTCCGAACGCCCAGGCCTGGTCGTTCAGGAAGGTGGCCTCGGGGCGATGCGTGTCGAGCGCCACGAAGTGAAAGCCGCCCCAATCCCAGCTGAATTGGGTAGGTCCTTTGAGGCACCGCCAAAGCCCGGTTCCGAAGTCCGGGTGGGTCGGCGAAACGTCATCGTTCTGGCTTCCGACGATCTCGTTGTTTCCGATCGTATCGAAGACCGGGACACCGCGGTCGCGGGTGAGCGAGTGGTAGTAGGCGAACCACCGGGCGGCTGCTTCCGGTGTTGCATTGTTGCTTTCGAGCAGGAGATCGCCGGTGTTGATGACGAAGCTCGGGTCGAGGGCGAAGACTTCGTCGAAGGCAGAACGGATCGGATCGGCAACCGCCCCCAACGAACTATCGGGTCGACCAAACTCCTTCAAGAACGCCTGAAGCAGGGCACCTCCTGAAAGGGTCGAGTCACCGCCCGGAAGTGCCGCGCGCAGCTCCGCGTCGACTTCATCCTCGGCGAGGCCCGGGAAGAATCGCCCGAGCAGCCACCGCCCGAGTCCATAGCCGACGCGATCCGGCATCCACCACGGTGGTTCCGGGATCGACCAGGTCAGCAGATCCTCGGCATTCTCGTAGACGTGGGCATCGGAGATCTGGATGAAGAAGAACTCGTCTTCTGTTTCCGTGCTGGGCTGGAGAGCGAAGTCGCCTCCGCCCTCGCGGTACCAGGTCTCGGTCGAGAACGATTCCCGCCGCGTCAGGGCAACGAACTGACCTCTGGCGGGGAGGGAGTAGCGACCGGTCGTATCGGTCTGGACCACGTCGCGCCCGTTGCTGACACCCATCCCGGCGATGCCGGGCTCCCCGGGCCCTTGTCGACCATCGCGGTCGAGGTCTTCGAAGACGACGCCACGCCATTCCGCTGCGTTCGCGCCAACCGCGACCGCGAGGAGAAGCAACGCGCGCGGAATCCAACGCACGAGTGGGCGTTCAGATCGCTTCACCCGTCGCCCACTCAGCGGCGTCGGCCGCCTCCGCGGCGTCCGCCGCCACCACCACCGCCCCCGCGACCTCGTCCGCCGCCGCCGCCGCCGCCGCTGCGGCGTCGGCCCCGCGGGCGATCGTCGGCCGGCGGTTCGCCGGCGGATGCGTCGGCCGCCTCCGGAGGGTCGTCGTGGACGCCCGTGTCCGGCTTGTGCTCCTGCAGATAGGATCCACAGATCGCTGCAAGCTCCCGCAGGCCCTCCTCGGTGCTGGTCATGCTCTTGACCAACGGCACCAGACGCTCGATGTGGAACGCTCGATCGCGAGGCGAGAGGTGACGGATCTCGTGTTCCACCTTGTTCGCCAGGCGCTCGCGAACCCGCTCGAGCAGATCGGCCTCGGTCGGCAGGGGCCGTTCCAGCACCTCGATGCGATTCACCTTCTGGAGATTCCGGAAGCTGCCCACATCAAGGCCAGAAATCAGGGACAGGGCGGTTCCGGCCTTGCCAGCGCGCCCGGTCCGCCCCGTCCGGTGGACGTAGACTTCCGCGGAGTCGGGTGCCGTGTAGCTGATCACGTGGGAGAGATCGCTGATATCGATCCCCCGGGCCGCTACATCGGTAGCGACGAGGAATCGCAGGGTGCCCGCCTTGATGCGGGCCATGGCCTTTTCGCGAGCCACCTGGGTGAGATCGCCTGAGATCTGGTCGGCGTCGAAACCATGGCGCTGCAGGTAGGAGGTCACGAACCGGACATCATCCTTGGTGTTGCAGAAGATGATGGCGCTATCCGGATCTTCGTATTCGAGGATGCGCCGCAGGTTCGCTTCCTTCTCTTGGGCCGTCGTCAGGTAGAAGAAGTGGTCGATCTCCGACGGACTGCTGTGACCTTCGACGAGCGAGATGAACTCGGGCTCATGAAGGAAGGCCCGCGAGAGGGCGAGCACCTTCTCGGGCATCGTCGCGGAGAAGAGACACGATTGGCGTTTCTCGGGCAGGTAGCTGCGGATCTCTTTCATGTCGGGCCAGAAGCCCAGGGAGAGCAGCTCGTCTGCTTCGTCGAAAACGACCATCTTGACGTTGTCGAACGACATCCGACCCGCGCCAAGGTGATCCAGGATGCGGCCCGGCGTTCCCACGATCACATGGACGCCTTCTTCCAGCGCCTCGACCTGGGGCCCGTAGGCCGTTCCGCCGTAGACGGGCAGGCAGCGCAAGCCGCGGTGCTCGCCGAGCGCGATCAGCTCCTTGCTGATCTGGCTTGCCAGCTCCCGCGTGGGCGCCAGCACGAGGGCCTGGGGCGCGGCCAGCTCCGGATCCACATCCGCGGCGATCGGGATGCCGAAGGCGCCAGTCTTCCCGCTGCCGGTGCGGGCCTGGACGATCAGATCGCCTCCGCGCCGCATCACCGGAATGGACTGGGCCTGGACCGGCATGGGATCCTTCCAGCCCAGGTCGGCAATGCCCCGGCGGATGTCCTCGGGCAGGTCGTTGAAGAGGTCGTCGTTTTCTTCGGTGTCAGTCAAGATCGCAGCACGGTACCGGATTCCCCCCCGAGACGCCCCGAAGGGCCGGTTCAGCTTCATCTGCGGGCCACCCGGAGGTCGTTAGAATCTCCTCTCCATGTCCCGAATCGCCCCTGAAGACGCCAAGCGGGTCGCCGAACTGGCGCGCCTGCGCCTGGACGATGCCGAGCTTCCGGCCATGACCGCTCATCTCGAGCGGATCCTCGAGTACGTGGATCTGCTCATGGAGGTCGAAACCGACGGGATCGAACCCACGGCCCACGCGATTCCCCTCGCGACGCCTACCCGAAGCGACGAACCCGCCGGGGAGTTCACACCCGAGCAGGCAGTCGCGAATGCGCCGGACGCGGACGGCACGGCGTTCTGCGTCCCGAAGGTGCTCGACGACGAGGCGGCGAGCTGAGCATGACGGAACGCTTTGGGAGTGTCAGCGAACTGCGATCCGCACTGGACGCCGAGCAGACGAGTAGCCGCGAACTCATCGAGCGCTCCCTCCAGCGTGCGTCCGGGGTGGGTGAGCGCCTCTCGGTCTTCGTCGATCTCCAGAACGATCAGGCCGTCGCAGCAGCCGATGCTGCGGACGCCCGACGAGCTGCTGGCGAGACCCGTTCCCCACTGGACGGCATCCCGCTCGTGATCAAGGACAACATCGTTCAGCAGGGCGAACGGGCCGGTTGCGCTTCGCGCATTCTCGAGGGCTACGTCTCGCCCTTCGATTCCACCGTCGTGGCGAAGCTGCGTGCGGCCGGCGCCGTGGTGATCGGACGAGCCAACATGGACGAGTTCGCCATGGGTTCTTCCACGGAGAACTCCGCCTACGGTCCGAGCCGCAACCCCTGGGATCTGGAGCGCTCGCCTGGCGGTTCGTCCGGCGGCTCGACTGCGGCCGTGGCGGCAGACATCGTGCCGCTTGCGCTCGGCAGCGATACCGGTGGCTCGATCCGCCAACCCGCGGCTTTCTGCGGGGTCGTCGGCATGAAACCCACCTACGGAAGGGTCTCCCGCTACGGGTTGGTGGCCTTCGCTTCCTCTCTCGACCAGATCGGCCCGCTCGGACGCAGCGCGGCGGATTGCGCGACGTTGCTCGATGTAATCAGCGGCCACGATCCCAAGGATTCGACATCGCTCCCGGAGCCCGCACTGACGACGGCGTCGGCGCTCACGGGCGACGTGTCCGGATTGACGATCGGCCTCCCACGGGAATATTTCGAAACCGAGGGGGCCGACCCGGCTCTGCTCGAAAAGGTGCGCGTGGCTGCCGGGATGCTCGAGGCCCAGGGCGCCAAGCTCGTGGAGGTCGATCTCCCGCACGCCCGCTATGCCGTGGCTGCCTACTATCTGATCGCGACAGCCGAGGCTTCGAGCAATCTCGCTCGCTTCGACGGTGTTCGCTACGGCCGCCGAGCTGAAGGGGCCGCCAACCTGAAGGAGCTCTACGAGCGCACTCGCTCCGAAGGCTTCGGCGCCGAGGTGAAACGCCGGATCCTGCTCGGAACCTACGTGCTCTCTGCCGGCTACTACGAGGCCTACTATCGGAAGGCCCAGAAGATCCGCACGCTTCTGCGCCAGGATTTCGATGCGGCGTTCGCCGGCTGCGACGTGTTGCTGACGCCGACGACCCCGGAAACGGCCTTCCGGCTCGGTGACAAGACCGAGGATCCGCTCACGATGTATCTCTCGGATATCTACACGGTTTCGGCGAACCTGGCGGGTCTGCCTGGCGTCTCTCTTCCGTGCGGTCTGGTGGAGGGGCTCCCAGTGGGGCTTCAGGTGCTGGGGCGCCCCATGGAGGACGCGGCTGTGCTGCGGGTCGCAGATGCCTACCAACGCCTGACGGACCACCATCTGGCGCGGCCTGAGGATCTGGCGTGAGCGCACATCCCGACTACGAGGTGGTGATCGGTCTCGAGGTTCATGTGCAGCTGCGCACGCGCAGCAAGCTCTTCTCCACCGCCGGGGTCTCCTATGGCGATGAGCCCAACCAGCACACGACGCCCGTCTGTCTTGCGCTCCCGGGAGCCCTTCCTGTCCTCAATGCCGAAGCGGTCGAGCTGGCCATCCGGGCTGGGGTCGCCACGAATTGCACGATCCACCCGACCTCGATCTTCGCGCGCAAGAACTACTTCTACCCGGACCTGCCCAAGGGCTACCAGATCTCGCAATTCGAGGAGCCTCTTTGCACCGACGGGTGGCTCGAGATCGAGACGGACTCGGGTGGCCCGAAACGAATCCAGCTGACCCGGATCCACATGGAAGAGGACGCCGGGAAATCCCTCCACGATGGCCCCACCGATCGGAGCCGAATCGATCTGAACCGGGCCGGGGTGCCGTTGGTCGAGATCGTTTCCGAACCCGACTTGCGTTCGGCGGAAGAAGCGACCGCCTATCTGAGGAAGCTCCACGCGATCCTCCGCACGACCGGTGTTTCGGACGCGGATATGGAGAAGGGACAATTTCGTTGCGACGCGAACGTTTCGCTCCGCAAGCATGGAGAGGCTGAACTCGGCACCCGCCGGGAGATCAAGAACGTGAACTCCTTCCGCTTCGTGGAGGCAGCGATCGAGGCCGAGGTCGACTATCAAGCTGATCTCATCGATGCAGGCGGCGAGGTGCGGCAGGCCACTGTGGGCTACGACGCGGAGAGTGATCGACTCTTCTTGATGCGGTTGAAGGAGAACGCGGACGACTACCGCTACTTCCCGGATCCGGATCTGATTCCGCTGGTGATCTCGCAAGAGCGCATCGATGCGATTCGCGCGGCGCTTCCGGAGCTTCCCGATGCTCGCCGGCACCGCTTCGAGGAAGCGCACGGGTTGGCCGCGGCCGATGCTGCCAAGCTGGTAGGCGCTGGCGCCCTGGCGGACTTCTTCGAGGCGGCCGTCGCGGCGGGTGCGGAGCCCAAGGCCGCCGCGAACTGGCTCACGCGGGATGTGCTGGCGTGGCTGAATGAGCAGGAGCGCGAACCAGGGGACGCGGTTCCTGGCCCGGAGGGCTTCCGTCTTGATCCGGAGGGCCCCAGTTTCAATGCAGAGGGCTTCGCGGGCTTGCTCGGCCTCGTCGACGCGGGTCGGCTCACGACCAAGAGCGCCCGTGATCTGCTGCCGGATCTGCTCGCCGAAGGAGGGGACCCCGAGCGGCTGATGCAGGAGCGCGGTCTGGAAGCGGTCTCCGATTCGGGCGCTCTCGAGGCGCTGGCGGATGACGTGCTTGCCTCGCAACCGAAGGCGATTGCCTCCTTCAAGGAGGGGGACAAGAAGGCGGTCAACTTCCTGATGGGCCAGGTGATGAAACAGAGCCAGGGCAAGGCCGACCCGGCCCAGATCCGACAAATCCTCATCGCCAAGCTCGAGGCCCTGTGATGCGTGTACTCCGAATCGTGTTGATTGCCCTGGTTGCCCTTTTCGTGGTTGCCCTCGGGGCCGTCGCCATCTTTCTTCCCCGAATTGCGGACCGTCCGGAGGTACGTGAGCGAATCGTCAGTGAAGCCCGCGCGGCAACCGGACGAGAGCTTTCCTACGAGGGCATCGGGGTTGGTCTCCTGCCCCCGCGTCTAGAGATGCGCGCGCCGGTTCTCGCGGGAGAAGAAGGCGACGCGCCGATCTCGGCGGACCGGATCGGACTTCGTATCGCATGGCTTCCACTACTCGCCCGGAAGCTCGTGATCGAAAGCGTCGACGTCGAAGGCCCGACGCTCATCCTGCTGCGCACCGCGGATGGCTTCGTACTTCCCTTCTCGCCTCCCGAAGAAGAAGAGGAAGCTCCCGAGCCGCGTGGCCCGCGGGAAGAAGAACCGGAGAGCGAGGGGTTCGACCTGTTGTTGCGTGGCATTCGGATTTCCGACGCCACGCTCACGATCGAGGATCGAATGCTCGAGCCTGCCGCGAGCCTGGTCGTTCACGATCTGTCCGCCACGCTCCAGGGAGCCTCGTTGAGCACCGCTGTGGATTTCGACCTGGCCGCCAAATTGGCCGAGACCGGGCGTCTGGCCATCCAGGGGCATCGGGCCTCTGGCGGCGATCTACAGCTGAGTCTCCAGTTGGCCGCTCTCTCGCTCGCCTCCTTGGAGCCGTGGATCGGCGATGACGATCTCGTTGGCAATCTCGAACTCGACGTGACGGCTGAGATGCAACGCGATGTCTTCGACAGCCTCGATGTGAAGGCGCGGCTCACGGACGCGACACTCGAGTTTGGAGATGTGGTCGTGACGGGAGTCCTGCCGGTGGTGGCGAGTCTTGCGGGACCGGCGGATCGCCTGGCGGGGCCCGTGGATCTGGATCTCGCCGATGTCGAGCTCTCCATCGACGAAACGTTTCGCAAGCCTCGTGGCATGCCTGGCCGCCTGGCCGGCCGGCTCATCCAGGAGGGCGATGCACGCACGCTCCAAGAGCTCGTGATCGAACTCCACAATCTGAAAGCGACCGGAAGAGCGAGTCTGGGAGAGCGCAGGGAGATCAAGCTGGATGCAGAAGCCTTCAGCCTGGCCGGTTGGGAGGAGCTGCTTCCGGCGCTGGGCGATCAACCGCTACCGGGAACGCTGCAACTCGACGGCCTCGAACTCGGCCTGGGCCCGCTCTCCGTGCAGGGAAGCTTCCTCGTCGCGGGTTTCGAGTATCCGCTCGAAGATGGCCAACTGCTCACCCTGAACGGTCGTTTCCGCGGCACCGGCGACGCGATCGAAGGCGAGGGACTCGATCTACGCGTGGCCGAGCAGCCCTTCCAGCTGGCGCTCCGCATTCATGATCTCGCTGGAGAGCCGATGTTCGCAGGACGCCTGGATGCCGATGATGCAGATAGCCAGCTGTTGCTGGCTGCGCTCGCCGGCAAGGAGGACACCTTGTCCGGACCGCTTCGGCTGCGCAGCGAGTGGTCAGGCGCGCTCACGGGTGAGGACGAGTTGCTCGAGAGGGTGAAGGGCAAGCTGCGCTTCGATATCGCACCGGGTCGGATGAAGGGAGTGTCCTTTCTGGAGAAGACCTTCAAGGGGCTGCGTGAAACGGGAGGTGCGGTGGTCGCCATCGGTCGGCTGGCCGCGGGCGAGAAGGCGGACAAGTACTACGGCGACGAGTTCAAGCGGCTCGGTGGCACCCTGGACATCCAGAAGGGCATCGCAAGTACGCGAGATCTGCGTCTCGACTACCTGGACTATCGTGTCGATCTGCGGGGGAACGTCGGTGTCGTGAGCCGCAAGCTCGATCTCACGGGCAAACTCACGATCTTCGAAGAACTCGATGAAGCCCTGGCTCCGACCGAAGGGGAGGAGCCCAAGGCGCCACGCGAGAGGGTGATCCCTCTGGCCGCGGTGAAAGGGACGATCGACGATCCGAAGGTGACCGTCACCGCCGAGGCGACTCGTGCTTTCGGTGCGGCCTACGTCGCGGACGATCGGCGCCGGAAGAAGTGGGAACGCAAGATCGACGAGCGGCTCGGCGAGGGATCGGGGGAGGACGTGTTGAAGCTATTGGATTCGATCCTGAATGATGAGCCTCTTCCCGAGGAACCCGAGGGCCAGGTGGCTCCGTGACAACGGCGGATTGGTTTACCGTCCGTTGGGAAGACGACGCAGTGGCCTTGCTCGACCAGCGGCTTCTCCCCGTTGAAGAGCGCTACCTCCATCTTCGCGATGTCGAGGCCGTCGCGGTGGCGATCGAAGATCTCGTCGTGCGAGGCGCGCCGGCGATCGGTTGCACGGCAGCTCTCGGGCTGGCACTCGCGGCCCAGCTCAGCGCGGCCGAAACGCCCGAGGCATTGGTGGCCGATGTCGACTGCGCAGCCGAGCGTCTCGCCCGAACCCGCCCGACGGCCGTGAACCTCTTCTGGGCCCTGGATCGCATGCGCGGCTGGCTCGTCGAAGCCGCTGCTACGGGCGCGAACGCAGATACCCTGCGGCGCGACATGCTGGCCGAGGCACGGGCGTTGGTCGATGAAGACATCGAGATCTGTCGATCGTTGGGCGCCGCGGGCGCCTCCTTGGTGCCTGACGGCGCGCGTATCTTGACCCATTGCAATGCGGGAGCGTTGGCGACGGGTGGCTACGGGACTGCCCTGGGTGTCGTCCGGGGCGCGGTCGAGGCCGGCAGGCGGGTCAGCGTTCTAGCGGACGAGACACGTCCCTTCCTTCAAGGTGCGCGGCTCACCGCCTGGGAACTCGATCGTGACCGGATTCCCGTCGAGGTGATCACTGACAACATGGCGGCGTACTTCATGGGCGCAGGCGAAGTCGATCTGGTGATCGTCGGAGCGGATCGGGTCGCGGCAAACGGTGACGTGGCCAACAAGATCGGCACCTATGGCCTGGCACTCCTGGCCCACGCCCACGATCTGCCCTTCTACGTGGCAGCGCCGTGTTCGACGATCGATCCGAACACTCCCAACGGAGAGGCGATCCCGATCGAAGAACGCGGTCGTGAAGAAGTCGCTGAATTCGGCGCGCGGCCCGTCGTGCCGGAGGGCGTCGGAGTCCGGCATCCAGCTTTCGATGTGACGCCTGCCCGGCTCGTCAGCGCCATCGTCACCGAACAGG
This sequence comes from bacterium, assembly GCA_024228115.1. Taxonomy (NCBI): domain Bacteria; species bacterium. The sequence continues at coordinate 36,370 of JAAETT010000700.1, read as the reverse complement.
GGATCGCAAGGGCGCCGTTTGACGCGTCACTTGCCGCTTTGCTGCGTGCGGCCTGCACTCCTGCTGCCGCTTCCTGAACTTCGTAGCGATCTCCCCTCAGCTCGGAGATCGAGTCGGACGATACATGGGGCCGGAGGCTTCCGGTGACCGCGACGATCCTATGTGTCGATGACGACCCCAACTTTCGGCGCATCCTTTCACGAGCGTTCCGCGAACAGGGCTACCAGGTCGAGACGGCCGGTGACGGCGAGACTGCACTCGAGCGCATGCGCACGATGCGCCCCGATCTCGTGACCCTGGATGTGATGCTGCCCCGGAAGGATGGCTTCAGCGTGCTCGAAGAGATCCGTCGGGACGAGGCCTGTCGGCTGCCCGTGGTGATGCTCTCGGGTTGCCGTTTCACGCCCGACTACGAAGCCCGCGCGCGCGATCTGGAAGCCGACGTGGTGCTGACGAAACCCGTTCCCTTGAAGACGCTGCTCGGCGTGGTCGGCCGGCTGGTGCCCGATGGAAAGGCTGCAAGCCAGAATCGTCCCCTCGATCTGTCGGGTACGTTTTCCGATCTGCCGTTCCCGGCGTTGCTTCACCACCTCCACGGCCTTCGCGCCAGCGGCGTATTGCGGCTCCAGGAGGGCGCGAAGAAGAAGCTGGTCCAGCTGCGCGGTGGACGGCCGGTATCCGTGCGTTCCAACATGGTGAAGGAGACGCTCGGCCATCTGTTGGTTGCAAGCGGCACCATCGGCTGGGATGTATTGCATGAGTCCGTCCGGCGTGTGAAACGCGGCGAAGGTCTTCAAGGTCAGATCTTGAAAGCCATGTACATGCTTGACGATGCAGACCTGGCTCTCGCGCTCTACAAGCAATCCGAACAGCGCTTGCTCGAGGTCTTCTCCTGGAGCGCCGGGAGCTTTCGTTTCCAGCAGGGTGCCAAGCTCAAGGGTGAGACGGTCGGTTTGAAACGCTCGGCGGCATCATTGATCCTCGAAGGTGTTCGTGAGCGGGCTTCCCTCGAGCAGATCGACGCTTTCCTGGCCGAGCGCGCCCACCTGCATCCAGTGCCGAGTTCGGCACCGTTTCACGCCTATCAAGACATCGGGACTGAGCCGGCAATCGAAGCCCTGCTCGATGACCTGGATGGCAAGCGCAATCTCGCGGAACTCTCAGGCCTCGCGGAGGCAGAGCGCCGCATCTTGTACGGATTGATCGTGGTCGGGCACGTCGATCTCGAGGTGGCCTCCGCCCAGGGCCGAACGATTTGTTCCCTGCCGCGCGCCGGCCGCGTTGCCAAGGAAAAGGTGCATGTCGTCGACGATCGTGCAGAGGGCCGCAGGGCCCAGCGCGCACGCAAGGAGTTGGCAGAGCTCGCGGAGCGTTTCGAGGGAAAGAGCGAGTACGAGATGTTCGGGGTTCCAAAGGGCTCCGATGACGCCACGATTCGAAAGGCCTTCGCCGAGCTTGCACTGCGCACCCACCCGGATCGATTCAGCGCGGAAGGTGAAGCCGTGCGCGGGCTGGCCGAGCAGGTCTTCGACCAGGTCAATCGGGCCTACAAGGACATCTCTACGGCAGAGGCGCGGAAGCAGACAGCTCAGCGCCAGGAAGAGGAACGCGTTCTGGGTGAGGGTCAGAAGGCCTTGCATGCTGAGCGGCTCTTCCAAAGGGGCATGGGCGCCCTGCGTGGACGCCGTTTCGACGATGCCGTGAAGTATTTCGCCGAAGCCGTCGAGGTCTACCCTGAAGAGGGCGAGTACCATGCCTACTACGGCTATTCCGAGTACCTGGCTGCCCCAGAGGATCCGGCGTCGCTGCGTCGTGCGAAGAAACGGGCCCTGCTTGCAAAGAAGCTGGCTCCGCAGCGAGCGGTGCCCTTCTTGATTCTCGGGCGCCTCTGCAAAGTGGACGGCCGGGCGGATACGGCGGAGCGCTTCTTCACCCGCGCCGTCGAGCTCGACCCGGATTGTGACGAAGCCCTCCAGGAACTTCGGCTGATCAGCCTGCGAAAACAGCGGAAGAAGGGGGTGCTGGGCCGGATCCTCAAGCGGGGTTAGGATCCTCCCTTTCGGCAAGACGCGTGAGGGATCATGGCTGGCAATCGCATCCAAGGAAAGAAGATCTGGCTCGACGGCCAGATGGTGGACTGGGACGACGCCCACGTCCATATCCTGACTCATACCCTCCACTACGGTCTGGGCGTCTTCGAGGGCATTCGGTGCTATCGCACGGATGACGATCGTTCTGCGGTGTTTCGGCTGCCCGAGCACGTGCGGCGCTTGTACGAGTCCGCCCATATCAATTTGATGAAGGTGCCTTTCGACCAGGGCAGGGTCAGCGAGGCGGTTCTTGAATGTCTGCGGGTGAACGAGCTGCCGGAGGGCTACATCCGCCCGCTGGTCTTCATTGGCGAAGGTGCGATGGGCTTGAACCCGGCGGACAATCCCATCCGGGTCGCGATCGTCGTCTGGCCGTGGGGTGCCTACCTGGGCGAAGACGGCATGGAGCGCGGTATCCGCGCGAAGATCTCCACGTTCAGTCGCCACTTCGTGAACTCGAAGATGACCAAGGGGAAGACCTGCGGCGACTACGTCAACTCGATCCTCGCCAAGCGTGAGGCGCTACTCGACGGCTACGACGAGGCCATTCTTCTCGATACCCATGGCCTGGTTTCCGAAGCCAGCGGCGAGAACCTCTTCCTGGTGCGTGGGGGTGTTCTCCATACGCCACCGCAGCATACCATCCTGGAAGGCATCACCCGGGACGCGGTGATCCGACTGGCCAGGGATGAAGGCATCCAGGTCGTGGAAGCCGCGATCACTCGTGATGAACTCTACGTTGCGGACGAGGTCTTTCTTACGGGAACCGCTGCCGAAGTGACTCCCATCCGAGAGATCGATCACCGCCAGATCGGTGAGGGCCACCGCGGACCCGTGGCGAAACTGTTGCAGAAGGCCTTCTTCGATGTGGTTGCCGGGAGAAACCCCAAGTACACCGATTGGTTGACGTTCGTCTAGCCATGTCCGCGGCTACGTCCTGCATCTTCTGTCGGATCGTCGAGGGCGATGCGCCTTGCGACCGCGTCCACGAAGATGAGCTGACCCTCACGTTCATGGATCTCTTCCCCGTCGGTGAGGGGCACGTTCTCGTCGTACCGAAGCGGCATTTCGAGAACATCTTCGAAGCCGACGAGACTTCACTTCTGGCCGTGATGGCGAACTCGCGGCGTATTGCACACGCACTCAAGGCCGCGCTTGCCCCCGATGGCATTGGCGTTCACCAACTCAATGGTGCCGCAGCGGGCCAGACCGTCTTCCACTACCACATGCATCTGATCCCCCGGAACACAGGCGACCCGGTCGCCCTGCACGGACGCACCGAGGGGGATCCTGTGGAGTTGAAGGCGACGGCAGCGCGAATCCGAGCGGCGCTCGAGGGCATTGCCTGACGGAGATCCGTTGGGAAACGGCGCTGGTGTCAGGCGAGCGTGCGGCTACGCGGACGCAGCCATCACTGCGGATCCAGCCGGATGAACTTCCTCGGCGGGAAGCCCGTCAGAATCCGGAACATGATTCCATTGTCATGTTCGATCCCCAGCCGGTCGTGCTCCTCGTCGCTCGCCGGGACGGCACGGTACGCTTGCTTTGGGCCGTCCAGTGTGACGTGCACATCCGGATTCTCGAGGGCCTGCCGGTACCAGCGGCGAGGCCAATGGTTTGCGGCAACGTAGAGTTGGTCACCACTCGTGAGCCGGGCCAGCACCCGTTCGCTCGCGTTTCCGTCCCCATCCAACGTAGAGATGACGAGCGTCTTCTCGTCCGCCGGTTGGAAGAATCCGATCAGGGACTCGAACGCAACGACAAGGCCCACGTACACACAGAGAACAATCGCGATGCGCTTCATTGCCACCTCCTGGGTGCCGCGCCCGTTCCGGGCTGAGCGTCGACCCAGACCCTAGCAGGCGCCACTTGGCAACCACGCCCTCGCCGTCAGGACGGCTCCAATCGGGCGCGGGATCAGGTCGAGATTTCGCGGGAGCGGAAGGCAATGCAAAGTGCCGCGATACCGATGGCATCCCAGCTCAGCAGGCGTGGCCATAGGTCGAAGGGCCCGATCGGAAGCGTGATCTCTTCCATCCAAACGGCGAGGGGAGCGGCCATGGCATGGAGAAGAGGGGGACCGTAGTTGCCGATCCAGGCAAGCCAACCCTCGTGTTCGATCGGGGTCAGCCCGAGGCCCCCGGCGATCGCAATGATTCCGACCACGCCGACGACCAGCAACCAGGTGGCGAGGCGCGGGAGAAAGAGCGATGCGGTCATGGCCAGACTGGCGATCGCGATCGCACCCAGCCCGCATGCTGCCCCAGCGACGGCCGCAGGGCCCATGGGGAGGGCGTTCCGGCTCGCGAACAAGAAGGCGGTGGCGCCTAGCAAGATCAGGCCGGTGAGCGCCACGATTCCAAGCGTGCCGAACAGGCGCGAGAGGGCGAAGACTTCGCGTCGAACGGGGCGGGTCAGGCTCAGCAGAGCTGTTCCGTCTTCGAGGGTCTGGGTCAAGTGATCGGCCGCGAGCACACCGGCGAGGGTGATGATCCACAAACCCAGGATGATGAACGTCACCGCCGCGCTATACCCGGCGAACTGGGCCAGTTCCTGGGCCTGGCCGTTGACCATGACCTCGCCAGCGGCACAACCCGAGCAACTATCGACCACCATCAGGGAGAGAATCGAGAGGACGGCGATCGCCGCGACGATTCGCCGCCGGATCGCGTCGCGTACCGCTTCGATGGAGAGCGGGACGAACCCGTGAAGCACATTCACGATGGGTCTCCCCGCACGAGGCGGACGAAGGCGTCCTCGAGGGTTTCGCCCTCGTGCACGATCTCGGCGGTGGAACCGCTGGCGACGATCCTTCCTTCGTGCAGGATGATCACCCGATCGCAGACCTGCTCCACTTCCGAAAGCACGTGTGAGCTCACGAGGACCGTGCAACCCCGTTCGCGTTCGCGGCTGATCCAATCCCGGGCATCGCGAATGCCCAGGGGGTCGAGGCCCGAGGTCGGTTCATCGAGGAGTAGTAGATCGGGCGCGGCGAGAAAGGCCTGAGCAAACCCGACCCGCTGGCGCAGCCCTTTGGAGAGCCCGACGAGACGATCCTCGGCACGATCCGCCACGCCGACCCGTTGCATGGCTTCTTCTACGTTCTGGTCGCGGTCGCCTCCCGAGAGCCCGGCGAGGGAGGCCTGCAAGGCGAGAAATGTCCGCACCTTCATGCGCCCGGGCAGGATCAGCCGCTCGGGCAGGTAGCCGAGGCCGGTTCGGGCGCTCGCCTCGGTCGGGGACCGATCGCGGAGACGCACTTCGCCGCCACTTGGCCGTGCGAGCCCCAACAGCAGGCGCAGGGCCGTCGTCTTGCCGGCCCCGTTCGGCCCGAGGAGCCCAACCGCGCTGCCTGCTTCGACCGAAAAGCTCACGCCCTCGAGCGCGGTTCGTCCGCCAAAACGTTTCGAAACGGCGTCGAGTTCCAGGGCGGGCATCGGAGCGAGGCTACACGGGGGCAGGCTCTCCGTCAGGGCTGACGTCCTCGTCTGCAATGAGCCCGCCGAGAAGATCGCGCCGGCTCTGCACTGGGACGTTCGGTCGTGTCTCGTTCGGAATACACCGGCCTTCGCTCCCCGGGGGGTAGTTCGGCCCTTGTCCATCGAGATTTGACGATTTCTGACATCTCACCGGGCTCTAGGGTGGCAGAAGGAAGGTGGCGATCGCGACCGTGACGCTCTCACCCAGATTTCGCACGACCCTGTTGTGTCTGACCGCGGTCCTCCCGCCGGTCCTCGTTCTCGTGTTGTCGATTCCTTCCTTGTTTCGATCCGAGAGCCCGGTTTTTCCCTGCCCTCTGTATCCGAATGCGGTGGTTGGAATGGGGGCACCGCTCTACCCGGCATGTTCCCTGGCGTACGGCACCCGCATCGACCGGATCGATACCCCGTATGGTGCGACCGTCATCCAATCGGCCCGGGACGTGCACTCCCTGGTTGCCACGCTGCCACCAGGCCGGATCTCACTCGGGCTGCCTCCGTCTGCCGAGCCGGAGGGCGCCGTCCGATCTTTCCTCGTGAACCCTCTCGAATCTCGGACTCGCTTCGCTGCGGCGATCGTGCTCTGTGGAGTCCTTCTTTCGATCGTGTTGCTCACGGCCGTGCGAGCCAGAGTGCCGGCCGCCATGCCTTTCGCCCTGGTCTACGGGAGTATCGGTGCGTTGATGGCTTCAGCCGTTGCGGGCTGGATGGAAGCGGCCCTCTATCCGGTCGAGTCCGTAGCGCGAGCGGTACTTCCCGCGGCGATCTCAGACCTGGCGATGGTCTTTCCTCGTCAACGAGGAATCGCGGCCAGGGTTCCAGGCATCCGGATCGTGCCCTACTGCTTTTTCGGCCTGCTGTGGATCGCTGAACTCGACGCGACCTTTCGATCTTCCCATTCGACGATGCTTCTCGTTCAGCACATCTTGATGGCGGGAAGCGTGGTCGCCTGGGCACTTCTCTGCCTCTCGTGCACGCTCGCGATTCGAGAGTCGCCTTCGCGGATCGAACGCAGCCAAGCCAGGGTCTTCCTTCAAGGCATCTCGGCACTCGGTGGCGTGGTTGGCCTTCTCTGGCTGGTCGATCGCCCCAGTGGAATGTGGTCGGCCGCAGCCGTCGGAGCCGCACTCTCTCCACTCCCTCCTGGCTACGCAATCGCTCGCTACCACCTATTCGACCTGGACATGGCTCTTCGCCGCGCCGCGGGTCAGATCGTCTATCTGCTCGCAGTCAGCACGGTCCTGTTCATTCCACTGCTATTGCTGCGGGAGAACCTGGTTCTCCCTGCCGAAGTACGCTCCGCTCCAGTCCTGTTGGCACTTGTGTTCGCCTTTGTCTTGCCACTGGATCTACTTCGCTCGACCATTTCCTCGTCGGTCAAAGCCGCTTTTCGGCCACGCGGACCCGAATGGGAGCGGCTGTCGAGCGATCCGGGGTTTGCTTGCATCGCACAGCTCAGGGATCCCGAATCGATCGCAGCCGTCGCCAGCAAGGTTCTCGGCATCGGGTTCCCGGAAGCAGAGAATGCGGTCTTCTGGAAACAGCGTGAAGGGTTTTCGCTGGCGTCCGCGACGGGGCCCGCTGCCTGCACTGATTCCGATCTGGCGGTCGTCGCATCAACGCTCTTCGCAGGGGGGCCAACCGACCTGAATCGCGTCGAGCTGGGCGATGCCGGAGAACTTCTCTTTCAGTCCGGCGTCGAGGTGAGTTGTCCAATCGTCATTCGAGATGACGTCGTAGGCTGGATCCTGATTTCGCCCGCGAAGCGGGGAATGTTCGTTCCTTCGGGCCATCTCGGTTTCCTCGCTTCGATCGCTGCACAGGCGGCATCTGCATTCGAGGCGTCTCGTCTGACAGAGGCCCTGATCGTGGCGGAGCAGCTCGCTGCCTCGGGCCGAATTCACGCAGAACTGGCCCACGAAATCGGGAAGCCGCTCGGGGCACTCGAAGTCACGGCGCGGAAGCTCCGGGAGACCCGCCTGACGAAGGAAGGCCATGCCAGCGCACGGTCCATCGAGAGGTTGGCAGCGCAAATTCGCGGGATCGTCCGCAGCGTGCTCGGCGGTGCGGCCGTTGCATCCGAGGCCGCCCCGGTTCAACTCGGCGACATCGTGGAGCGGGCGCTTCGTGAGATCTCCGAGGTGATGGGGGAAGGGCGTGTCGTGGTGCATCCATTCCCGGCTCTTCATGGGCTTCCGATCGGGTCACACCGACTCGTTCGCGTCCTGGTCAACCTCCTGCACAACGCGATCGAGGCCAGCAAGGAAGGTGACCCGGTCGAACTCCGAGCGTTTGCGACGAATTCCGACCTCGTCCTGGAGATCGAAGACTCCGGATGCGGCATGACTTGCGACCAGCTCCGCATGGCGATGAGGCCGTTCGAGTCCTTTCGGCCCGGAGGCACAGGGCTCGGTCTCGCCATCTCCCAGGAGATCGTGGAGGGGCTCGGCGGGCGGATCCTGCTCGAGTCGGGAGAGGGAAGAGGAACGATGTCGCGCGTGTCGATTCCCAGAGCCGAACTCGTTCGCTCATGCGGGATCCGGAGGGCAACGCCCTTGAAACGAAGAAACGAGACGAGCCCGTGACCCGCTCCAGTGGCCGGTGGTTGCGAGCCCTGACTCTCCTTGCGTCGCTCTTGTTCGCGAACGCAGGCGATGCCACCCGTGAGGATGTCGGTTCACTCTCGTCGGAGCGCATTCTTCGCGAGGCCTTCGAGCACAGATACGGCTGTGATCTCAGCGCTCACGTCGAACTTCTCGTCACCAATGTCGCCGGTGAGCGAATGGAGCGAAGGCTCGATCTGGCCAGCAAGTACATCGATGGACGACTCCACAGCCGGGCGCAGTTCTCCGAACCGCAATATCTCCGAGGCACGGGCCTCTTGATCATCGAGCGAGCAGACCTCTGGAGTGCGGACGAGCAGTTCATCTTCCTTCCGTCGCTCCGACGGGTCCGCCGGATTTCGGGAGCCCAACGGGGGGATGCGTTTCTTGGGACGGATCTGACTTACGAAGATTTCGAACGGCATCGGGTGGAGGACTACGCACTCGCGCCCACGAGACTCTCGTCGACCGCAGGCGAAGACGTGTACGTGATCGAGGCGACGCCGCTGCTCCCGTCACCACGGACCCGGGTGGAATTCCATGTCGCTCGGAGCGACCTCGCGATTCTTCGCATCGAAGATTTCAAGAGCAGCCGAGAGCCCTTCAAGATCATCGAAATTCCACGTGGAGGTCTCCACGTGGACGGCGTGTTTCGCGTGCCCACGCTCATGACCGTCTACAGGCCGGCACGGGGAACCCGAACGGCCGTCCGAATCGAGAGGCTGACCTTGAATCCGTCGCTGGCGGAAGGGCTTTTCTCCAGCGCAGCGCTGGAATCAGGGAGATCCATCCCCATTTCGAACAAGGAGTAGAAGGAATGACGAATCACCGGACGGTTTCGAAGATTGTCGGGGTGGGTACTGCACTCCCCGCGTATCGAATCACACAACATGAGTTCGCAGAGCGCATCGCTCGGCTACACGGGCCGGGCACGCACGAAGCCAGGAGCGCACGAGCTGTCATGCGACGTGCCGGTGTCGAGACGCGGTATAGCTGCATCCCGGATTTCGGGTCGGGTTTCGTAGGCGTCCCCTTCGGCGCCAAGGGCACGACGGCAACAGAGCGCTTTCGCCTGACGAGTGAACTTTCGCCAGGTCTCGCATCCGCTGCAGCGCTCGAGGCCATTCGTTCAGCAGGCCTTGCTGCGACGGATATCGACCACGTCCTGGCTGTGTCCTCGACCTGTTTGTTCTCTCCTGGGATCGATCGCGCGATCATCGAGGCCAGCAACCTGCGCGCGGACGTTGGTAGAGGAATGGTCGGCTTCATGGGCTGTGAGGGCTTTTTCTCCGCCCTCGGAATGGCAAGTCGAATGCTGGGAGGTTCGCTCCGAAACGTTCTCATCGTCTGCGTGGAGCTTCCTTCGCTCCAGTTCAGACTCGATGACACTCCTGGTACGCGAGTCGCCAATGCCATCTTTGGAGATGGTGCCGGTGCCCTCGTTCTTTCATCCGACGACCGATGCGAAGGCATCGGGGTGGGCGAGATGTGGGCTCGGCACGAATGGACGGCGCCTGAATCGCAATGGGAAATCGGCACGTACGGTATCGAGTTCGGCATCTCACGTGGAAGCCCAGACTGCACGTTGGCATCGGATGCACGGCTGGCGTTGGACCTTGGGATTCAGAAGGGGGCAGGCCGCAGCTTCGCACTGCAGGCATCGGATGAGCGCACGATTTCCCTGCTGAGCCGGATGCTGGAAGCCGATTCCGCTTCAACGGAGTGCGCCAGGTCGGTACTGCGAGATACGGGAAATACGATCAGCGCCAGCATGGTATTCGTGCTGAAGCGCCTCATGATCGCGAGACTCGACCCGGCCGCAATCATCGGTCTGCGCCCGGGCCTGTCTGCGCATGTCGTCCCAACCAGGATCTAGCGAGTGGCGATGAGCTTCTTCTCGAGGCCCGCGCTCGCGCATCCCATTCTGGCGTTGGTGTTGGTCGGGATCGTGAGTGGGGTGGCGATTGCGGGGGTCCTACGACTCAGTAGTGATACAGGCTTCCGGTCCTACATCGGATCTTCCCACGCCGCTGTTCGTGAGTTCGACCAATTCATAGACGGATTCGGAGGCGGCCTGCCGATCGCAGCGGTCTGGAGCTGTGAGGACAAGAGCGTCTGCGACGATGTCTTCGATCCGCGCTCCATCGAAATGGACAATGCGGTTGCTTCTGCCATGCGGCGACAGTCCGAGGTACGCCGGGTCGATAGCCCAGCTACGACCAGCGTTCTTCTGGAATCACCCGCTGGGCTGGAATCTCACCTGCTTCACGCCGCTGCATCGCCGGGCGAGCGCGATCTGCTCCGGAACGCCGTCCTCTCGGATCCGATGTGGTTGCGAGCCCTGGTCTCCGAAGACGGCAACACGGGGGCGATCGTCATCGAACTCGCGTCGTCGGAGAGCGCTTCGACCATCGCGGTCGTCCGGGCGCTCCAAAGGGAGCTCGCTCCCTTCGAAGAGCGGGGCTTCGAGTTCCATCTGGTAGGTCAGGCGGTCGAGCTGCTGGTCACGGACGAAGATCTCGCAGCGGACTCGGCGCGGCTCGTTCCGGCGACGGTCGCCCTGATCGCCCTGGTCATCTTCGCTCTCTACCGATCGTGGCTGCCCGTGGTCGCGACCCTTCTCACGCTCGGCGTGACGCTCCTGTGGACGATGGGACTGATGGGCTGGCTGGGTTGGGCGCAGAACGCCATCACACAAACCCTGGCCCCGTTGATCATGGTCATCGGGGTCGCAGATGCGGTGCATCTCATCACGGCTGTCGTCGCGAAATCGGCATGGACATCCAGAGGAATCGGGGAGGCTGTGCGAAGTGTGGCGTCTCCCTGCCTGATGACGAGTGTCACGACCGCAGCAGCCCTCGCTTCGTTCGGCGTGAGTGGCGTGGAAAGCCTCGCAAGGTTCGGAATCGTCGCTGCCTCGGGAGTGTTGATTGCCCTCGTGTTGAGCTTCTCCCTTCTTCCAGCACTACTTCTGCTCCTGCCGGGCGAGCAGAAGAGAGAGCAGGTCGGGACCTCGTGGGATGACGTTCTCGCATCGGTCGTCGACCTTGCGCAGCGTAGGAGGGTGCTCGTGCTCACCTTCTCCTCTGTTCTCATGGCGTTTGGTGCAGTCGGAGTGCACCAGCTCCGCGTCGACGTGGATCCCTACGAGCTGTACGGGCCGGGAAGCCAGGTGGTCCAGTGGGCCCGTTTCGTCGAAACACGATTGCGTAGCCCCGATTCGGTAGAACTCGAGGTACGCCCCCCGGTCGGCTCCAGCTTCGAAACGGCCGGAAACCTCGAGGTCCTGGATGGAATCAGCCAGCGTATCGATAGCATTTCGGGGCTGACGAACCCTCGCAGCATATTAGGCCCGATCGAGGCCCTTCGAAGCCGCCTGGGTTCCGAGGCCGAGGACCTGCCTGGCCGCGAGGCCTTGTTTCTGCTCTCGGTTTCGGGCGGTGACAGCATCGATCCATGGTTGAGCCTCGACCGACGGCGCGCGCGAATCTCGACGGAGGCGAGGAAGATGTCCCAACGGGAGAGGGACGAGGTGCTTGGCGCGCTGAATGGGATCTTGCGCGAAATCCTTCCGGAGAGCTGGGCTTACACGCTCACCGGACCGCTGGCCGTCTACTACCAGATGGTCGAGGAGATTCACGGGACCCAGCTTCGAAGCTTCGCGATCGCGGCTGGAATCGTGTCGCTCCTCTCGATGCTGTTTCTGCGTTCCATTCGGCTCGGCGTCATCGCCATGCTGCCTACCGTGGCTCCCGTGGTTCTCACCCTGGGCGCCATGGGACTCTGGGGCGTCCCGCTGGATATGGGTACGGCGATGGTGGCGACCGTGATCATTGGAATTGCGATCGACGATTCCCTCCACCTGCTGAATCAGCATCGCCGGGGGCTCGACCAGGGGCTTTCCGCCGCTGACGCCATGAATCGGTCGGTTCGATTCGTCGGCCGCGCGGTGATCACGACCTCGCTGGCACTCGCGCTCGGGTTCTTCTCGATGACGTTCTCTTCCTGGCAGAGCATTGCCAGCTTCGGTTTTCTTTCGGCCATCGCCATCATGGGCGCGCTCACGGCCGATCTCCTGCTGTTGCCAGCGATCGTCAGCGGGCCGGTGGCCGGCGATCGAGCAGCGCAGTGATTCTTCTGCGTTGACATTGTGTGACAACGTAATACGTTCTCTTCATGGTGGATGATCCTGCTGGCAAGGCCGGTCCCGAAAGGGGCCAAACCCGCGATTCTCAACAGGATTCCGAGAAGTGGGAACGTGCTCGCAAAGCTCGCTCGGGTGGCCGCAAGGAGCGAATCCTCCACACCCGGATCTCGGAGCAGCTTTCCGAGGACATCCGCGCCATCGCGGATGATCTGCGGGTGCCGGTCTCCAACCTGGTGCGGAACGTCCTCGAGGAGGCGTTCAGCGCCGCGGAGAGGGTGACGGACGACGTCGGGGACCTGCTCGACGAGGTGCTGGGCGAAGCCGAACGTGCCAGCGAGCGTGTACAGCGTTTCCGGGAAAAGCAGGCACCTCGGGAGGAACGCCTTCGCGAGACCATGGAACGCGCTGGTGATCAGGTGGGCCGCGCGGCCGAACGATTCGCCGATACCGTGGACCGGCTTGCCCAGAGAGCGCGGGAACGATCCGCAGCCCGGGAAGACACCGCTTCGGGCACGGCTCGGCCGTCGCAAGGGGAGAGCGAAGGCTCGTCTCCTCAGGAGCCGGCCGCGGGCGGCTTCGACGACATCGTTGCGTGGCAGCCCGTCGTCTTGAACACGGCGCAGACCTGCGCCGCCAGCGGTGAGACGATCCAGGCCGGCCAGGACGCCTACATGGGCATCGGTGGCGCCGGGTTCAGCAACGTGTACGTGAAGGAGGTACCCGTGTCACACTCCTCGTGATGCGGATTCAGGATCTTCCGACACCTGCACTGCTCGTCGATGGTGTCGACCTCGAGCACAACCTCAGCAGCATGGCCAAGGCGCTACCGGGCCCGCGCCTGCGTCCGCATGTGAAGGCGCATAAGTGCACGGCGCTGGCGCAGCGGCAAGTCGCCCAAGGTCATCGCAGCTTTACGTGTGCGACGATTCGCGAGATGGAAGGGATGGCGGCCGCCGGTCTGGGGGACGATCTGCTGCTCGCCAACGAAGTGCTCGATGCCCGCAGGTTGGGCGAGCTGGATGCCCGTGTGACGGTTGCCGTCGATTCGCCCGAAACGATCTCCGCCGCAGCTCGTGGGGGCGTGCGCGACGTCTTGATCGATGTCAACGTGGGCCTCCCGCGTTGCGGCTGTGCCCCCGAGCATGCCGGGGACCTGGCTGCGATGGCTCGCGAGGCAGGGCTCGAGGTCCGCGGTGTGATGGGCTACGAGGGCCACCTGATGATCGTCTCCGATCGCGAGAAACAGGCGGAGGGAGTGCAGGATGCGATGGCGCTTCTCTCGGCTGCCCACGCCGATGTCGGGGGAGAAGTGATCTCGGCCGGTGGGACCGGGAGCTACGATCTGAACGAGGTCGCGACCGAGATCCAGGCCGGCTCCTACGCCCTGATGGACACTGCGTACGGAGCACTCGGTCTACCCTTCCGCTGCGCCCTTCAGCTGGAAGCCACCATCATCTCCGTGAGCGAGACGTACGCCGTAGCGGATTGCGGCCTCAAGGCCCTCGGCATGGATCATGGAAACCCGGAGATCGTCGGCGGCGGGAACGTCTGGTTCTGCTCCGACGAGCACATCACGTTCGCGCCCCTGGCATCGGCGAAGGTGGGCGACCGCATCCGCCTCTTGCCGGCCCACGTCGACCCGACGGCCGCCTATCATGAAACGCTGCACGTGGTGGACGACGAGCAGGTGTTGGAGAGCTGGCCGATCGACCTGCGCGGCTGGTAGGCCAAAAAAAAGCGGCCGTTCGCGCGAAGCGAACGGCCGCTGGAATCGACCCTTCCGGGAGCCCCCATCCGGGTGATTTCCGTCCCGGCGTCAGTGGGATCCGAGCGGATCCACGAACACGAATTCGAACGGGTCCTTCAACATCATATCGATCGGCATCTTCCATTCCGTGGGCCGGGTGACCATCACGACGGCTTGCATGGGGACCCATACAACTGTGCTGGCGACGAGCCCTGCGAATCCAACGGGCCGCAAGAATGCCAAATCCCACATCGGACTCGTCTTCCCGGCGTCAACGGTTTCCATCCGCTCCAACGCGAAGGTCGCTGCCGGTGCGGACAAGGTGGCCAGGATGGCCGCCGTTACGAGAAACTTTCGGACGAGATGGCGCATGTGGATCCCCCCATGCCGTTGCTGTTCATGGAGGGGTATCGAGCAGCCCTCGTAGGAACTGAAGAGCGCACTCATCCGCAACTCCCACTCCGTATGCCGCAGCCGGTGTTCCAACCTCCCGGAATTGCAACGAATCTGCGAGACTGCCCCGGCATGGGGCGCCGCCGGCTGTTCATCGTGATTTTGATCGTAGGGATTGTCTTGACGCTCCTTGCCGGCGCCCATTGGCTCCTGGCTCGACGCCTCGTCGTGGATCCCGGGTTCCAGGGCCCGTTGCGTTGGTTTGGCCTCACGGTGATCGCGTTGCTGGGCGTCGGTGCCGTTCTCCAACCCGCACTCGAGCGCGTGCTTCCGGCGTTGTGGACGCGTCGGCTTTCGTTCCCGTTCCTGGTGTGGATGGGGCTCTTCTGGATCGGACTCAATGCGGCGCTTGCCCTCGATTTGTTCGGGTGGTTCGGCGCCCGGTTCGGGTGGCCTGCGCCGGCCGCCGGGGCAAAGGCGATCGTTCTTGCGCTGGCGATGGCCGGGTTCGGCGCGGTCGGCCTGTGGAATGGTTTGCGTCCGCCGCCGCTTCGCCGCGTTACACACCGGCTCCAGCGTTGGCCCGAGCCGCTCGATGGTTTTCGTATCGCCCAGATCAGCGATGTCCACATCGGGCCCGTGCTGGGCGAGTCCTTCGCGCAGGCGCTGGTCGCAAGAGTGAACGCGTTGGATGCGGACTTGATCGTGATTACCGGCGATCTCGTTGATGGACACGTCGAGAAGCTCCGCAACGATGTCGAAGCGTTCCGAAAGCTGCGGGCCCGCCACGGTGTCTTCTTCGTCACCGGAAATCACGACATCTATTCGGGAGATGAAGCCTGGGTCGCCCGCATCCGAGAACTCGGAATCCGAGTCCTCCGCAACCAGCGCGTGCGCGTCGAGGCCAACGGATCGGGCTTCGAGTGCGCCGGTGTCGACGACCATCGGGGCGATTGGGCCAGGGGCAGCTCAGAGGATCTTGCACGAGCACTCGACGGCTGGGAGCGCGAAGAGCCGCTGGTCCTCCTTGCCCACGATCCGGCGACCTTTCGCAAGGCGAGCCGGGAGGGCGTCGATCTACAGCTCTCTGGCCATACCCATGGCGGCCAGATCTGGCCTTTCCGCTGGCTGGTGCGCCTCTCCGTCCGTTGGGTCGCCGGCTGCTACCAGGAGGGCGAATCCCACCTCTATGTGAGCCGCGGCACCGGCTTCTGGGGCCCACCCATGCGCCTGCTCGTCCCCGCTGGTTGACTTGTTGGGCTACTTGGCATCGCCGAGGCGGGCGTCTTTGGTGGGGCTCTTGAGCCACTCGCCGACGTCGTTGGCGATTGCAGCGACGCATCGGTTGAGCATTCCGCAAGTGCCTTTGCCAGTGAAGGTGTTGCGCTTGGCACGGAAGGTGCCGATCTCGCGCCCGCCCTTCTTCAGGGTTCCGTAGACGGTGACCCACTTCGGGCCGGAGAAGACTCCGCCAGGCGGCGCGTGGATGTCGCGAATCAGCAGTTCGAGGCGCGTGCTACCGCCCCCGCCGACCGAGAGGCCCTCGATCGATTCAGCGAAGATCTCCGGGATCTTCGTGTCGAGGGCACACTCCTTCTTCACCTTCGGCGAAGATCCGGATTGCGGGTGATACTTGATCTTGGCGGCCACCTTCGTGTCGGCCCAGCCCGGCGCGGCCGCAACGAAAAGAATGGCGATGGCCAGCGAAAGGCCTCGAAGCGTACGGTTCCCCATCGATCTCTCCTCCCCGGAAAATCGACCGGAACGTAGCGAAGCCATTCAGGCCCGCAGGATCAGGACGATCCCCAGCAGGCCGAGCGCCACCCAGGAGGCGGTCCTGAAGCGGGCCGTGCCCACTCGGCGGGCGATGGCGAAGCCCCCGACCAGGCCCAGCATGACCACCGGGATGGCAACGGCCGCATCGATCAGGATGCTGCGATCGAACATCCCCTGGCTTGCGGCGGTCAGGGCACGGCTGGTTCCGATCGTGAGGAAGAGCAACTGGATGGTCGCGCGAATCGCGTCCGGAGACTCGGATCGGCGGTAGAGGTGGGCGATCAAGGGAGGCCCTCCGGTGTTGAAGGCGCCCCCGAGGAATCCGCTCACCAGGCCGATTCCGGAATCAAGGATCGGCGTCTCCCGCGTCTGCAGCCGCGGGCGCCACAGGCTCCACAGGGCGATGACGACCGTCGTGGCGCCGAGGACCTGCACCATCAGCGTGCGGTCGAGGGTCCCGAGGGCGAGCACGCCGAGAACCACGCCAAGGAGAAGGGCAGGAGCGATTCGCAGCGCTGGCCGCCAGAGAACGTGCTTCCGCAAGCTGAAGAGCTGTCCGCTCGTCGTGACGAGCCCGCAGAGGTTCACGACGCCCGCTGCATGGAGCAGATCGTGGGAGAGGGTGAGGCCTGACATCGCCACGATCCCGAAGCCGAAGCCCAGGAAGCCCTGGAGGGCGGCTGCCAGGGTGAGAATCGCCAGTACGGCCAGATCAGGCATGGCAGCAGTTAGTAGCAGAGCACTGGCAGGGGAGGCTCAAAGCTCCGAGACTCGGGGATCCAGCCCGTGGCTCACCGGCCGGCCCGCCCCCCCCACCATGCCCAAGTCCCTAGAGTTCATCGACGTTCGCGGTGCCGCTGAGCACAACCTGAAACGGGTCGACGCGAAGATCCCGAAGCACAGGTTCGTCGTGTTTACGGGGCCCTCCGGGTCGGGCAAATCGAGTCTGGCCTTCGATACGATCTATGCGGAGGGGCAGCGCCGCTACGTCGAATCGCTCTCTTCCTACGCCCGGCAATTCCTCGGCCAGATGGAAAAGCCCCGCTACGACCACATCCGCGGCCTCTCACCCACCATTTCGATCGAACAGAAGGCCGCCAGCAACAACCCGCGCTCGACCGTCGGAACGATCACCGAGATCTACGACTATCTGCGGGTGCTGTTTGCGCGGATCGGCCGCCAGCATTGTCATCAATGCGGCGAGGCGGTCGAGCAGCTCTCTGCCGCGGAAATCTCCGCCCGATTGCGCTCGCTTCCCAAAGGCACGCGCTTCTTGTTGATGGCGAGGTTGGTCGACAACCGCAAGGGTGAATACCGCGAGCTACTCCAGGAGGCGGTGAAGGAAGGCTATGGGCGCTTCCGCATCGACGGGAAGGTCGTGCGGGACGATGAACTGCCGACCCTCGACAAGAAACGCAAGCATACGATCGACGTCGTAGTCGATCGGCTCTCCGTACCGACCGAGAAGACGCGGAGCTTTTCTTCGCGGGTGACGGATTCGGTGGAGACGGCTCTGCAAAAAGGCAATGGGGCCTTGCTCTGCAGCATCGTTGGCGGTGAGGAGCGACTCTACTCGGAGCAACTCTTCTGTCACCAATGCGAGATGGGCTTCCCCGAACTTTCACCCCAGAGTTTCTCCTTCAACTCTCCGCTCGGGATGTGCCCGGATTGCAATGGGCTCGGAACGAAGCCCGAGATGGACCCGAGCCTCGTCGTTCCGGATCCGACGAAGACGGTGCGCGAGGGCGCCATCGAGCCCTGGGCAAAGGTGGTCGAGCGCGGTTCGGATAGCTGGACCGGATCGATCCTGGCGAACCTGGCCAAGACCTACAAGATCGATTTCGATCGTCCGTGGCAGAAGCTCTCGAAAAGACATCGACAAATCCTCCTGTATGGAACCGGCGAAAAACGCGTCGCCATGTCGATGAAATTCGCGACGGGCAAGATCGAGTTCCAGCGCCGCTTCGAGGGTGCCCTGAACGAACTCTACAGGCGGTTTCGGCAAACGAAGAGCGAGGGGATGCGCAAGTACTACATGCGTTACCTCTCCGAAGCGGAATGCTCCACCTGCGATGGGCAGCGTCTGCGCCCAGAGACGCGGGCCGTATTTCTCGGCGGCTCCACGCTCCCGGAACTCGCGTCCCGCACGATTCGTGAAACGCACGAGTTCATCGACGCCCTGAAGCTCTCGCGCAACGAGAAACAGATCGCGGAAGAGGTCTTGAAGGAGATCAACGGTCGGCTCGGATTCCTGATGGATGTCGGGCTGAACTACTTGACCCTCGATCGACCCGGGCCTTCCCTTTCCGGTGGTGAGAGCCAACGCATCCGGCTCGCCAGCCAGATCGGGAGCGAGTTGACCGGCGTGCTCTACATCCTGGACGAGCCGTCCATCGGATTGCATCAGAGGGACAACGGGCGGCTCCTCACGACGTTGGCGAAGCTGCGGGATCTGGGCAACACGGTGATCGTGGTCGAGCACGATCAGGAGACGATCCAAAAGGCGGATCATGTGCTCGATTTCGGGCCCGGAGCCGGCGTGCATGGTGGCGAGGTGGTGTTTTCCGGCACACCCGCACAGTTGCAGCGCTCCTCGAAATCGGTGACCGGCCGCTACCTCTCCGGGAAGGAATCGATTTCCACGCCGACCGGCCGGCGCAAGGGCTCCGGTAAGAAGATCCGCGTGGTAGGTGCCGAGGCGAACAACCTCAAGAAGGTGAGCGTCGAGTTTCCCCTGGAGACGATGACCGCCGTTACGGGGGTTTCCGGTGCCGGCAAGAGCACTCTCGTGAACGCCGTTCTCTACCCAGCACTGAAACGACATTTCTTCGACAGCAACGATGCGGTGGGCGCGCACAAGAAGCTGGAGGGTGTGGATTACGTAGACAAGGTGATCGAGATCGACCAGCGCCCCATCGGGCGTACGCCCCGATCGAATCCGGCGACCTACACCAAGGTCTTCGACGAAATCCGAAAGGTCTTCGCCCAGACCCAGGAGGCGCGAACCTATGGCTACAAGCCGGGCCGCTTCTCGTTCAACGTAAAGGGTGGTCGCTGCGAGGCCTGCGAGGGTGATGGTGTCCGCCGCATCGAAATGCACTTCCTGGCCGATGTATTCGTGCCTTGTGAGATATGCCGGGGGAAGCGGTTCAACGAGGCCACGCTGCGGGTGCGTTTCAAGGGGCTCAACATCGCCGAGGTGCTCGATCTTTCGATCGAGGAGGCCCTCGACGTCTTTGCCAACCAGCCGAGGGTGCTGAGCGGTATTCGTACACTCGCTGAAGTGGGTCTTGGCTATGTGAAGCTCGGACAGCCGTCGCCGACCCTCTCCGGTGGAGAGGCTCAGCGCATCAAGTTGGCGCGGGAGCTTTCGAAGAAGGCGACCGGGAGGACGCTCTACGTTCTCGACGAGCCCACGACGGGCCTGCACTTCGACGACCTGAAGAAGTTGCTCCAGGTTCTCGATCGGTTGGTCGAGGCCGGCAATACCGTGCTCGTGATCGAGCACAACCTCGACGTGATCCGATGCGCCGATTGGGTCATCGATCTCGGGCCGGAAGGTGGCGACGCGGGCGGCGAAGTGGTGGCGGCCGGTACGCCGGAAGAGGTCTCCAAATGCAAGGAGAGCTACACCGGGAAGTACCTTCGGCGGGTGTTGTAACCATCGTGGACTCGAAGGTGGCGCCCATGGATCGGCTTCTCGCGCTGATGGCGAGGCTGCGGGATCCGGAGAACGGTTGCCCCTGGGATCTGGAGCAGCGCTTCGAAACGATTGCGCCCTACACGATCGAAGAAGCCTATGAGGTCGATGATGCGATCCGTCGCGGCGACCGATCGGAGCTTCGCGATGAGCTCGGCGACTTGTTGTTTCAGGTCGTCTTCCACGCACGCATGGCGGAAGAGGCGGGGGACTTCGCGTTCTCGGATGTCGTCGATGCGGTTTGTGAGAAGATGGAGCGACGACATCCCCACGTATTCGGCGCGGCTCCGGCCGGAGATGCGACCCACCAAACCCGGCGGTGGGAAGAGATCAAGGCGGAGGAGCGCCGCCAGAAAGGCGATCCGGGGGTTCCGCTCGCTCTTCCGGCATTGACCCGAGCAGCAAAGCTTCAACGACGCGCGTTGAATATGGGTCGTCCCGAACTATTGACCTCTCGCGGAGCTGCGACCTTCGGAGATCGACTCTTTGCAATGGTCTCGGAGGCCCGCTTGGCGGGGCTGGATCCGGAGCAAGCGCTGCGCGAGGCCAATGCGGATTTCGAAGGGGCGTTGGATGCCCCGAGGTCGGAGGAGTGATCGAGCGTCTGGTTCTCACCGTCTCCGGGGCCGGACTGCATGAGTTCACGGAGCAGGTGGAGAGCGTCGTTTCAGGCTCCGCTGTCCAGGAGGGCCTGTGCACGCTCTTCGTCCAGCACACGTCGGCGAGCCTCTTGATCCAGGAGAATGTGGACCCCTCCGCCCGGCGGGATCTCGAAGCCTGGCTCGACCGGCTGGTGCCCGAGGCCGATCCGCTCTACACACATACCCTCGAAGGGCCGGACGATATGCCGGCCCATATCAAGGCGGCGCTGACGGCGACTTCCCTGGCCATTCCGGTCCTCGGCGGTCGGCTCGGCCTCGGCACCTGGCAAGGCGTCTTCTTGTGGGAGCACCGCCGAGGACGATCCGAGCGGCACGTCCTGATCCATCTCAGCCCGTAGCGCGACGAGGAGGGCCCATGTCCCGACGAGAACAGATCCGCATGACCGAGGAAGAACAACGCGAATTCCTCGCCAAAGGTCACACGATCATCATCAGCTCGATCGGCAAGGATGGGGTGCCTCACCCGATGCCGATGTGGTTCGGTGTCGAAGATGACGGCGCGATCGTGATGAGCACCTTTACGAAGAGCCAGAAGATCAAGAACCTCGAACGAGATCCCCGGGTGAGCTTGCTCGTGGAGGATGGCGAGGCGTACAACGAGCTGCGCGGTGTCGTCATCTACGGAACCGCGGAACTGGTGCGGGATGACGACGAAGTCGTCGAGATTCTCATGCGGATCAATTCGAAGAGCCTTCCCGAGAGTGTCGATGCCGACGCACTTCGAGCTTCGCTTCGTGCCACCGCTCCAAAGCGTACCGGCATCCGCATTCGGCCCGACCGCGTCGTCAACTGGGATCACCGCAAGCTCGGCGGCACCTACTGAGGGGCCTTTCGCATCAGGCGTCCATCAAGGCTTCAGCGCGGTGGTAGGCCGCGTCGAAGGGGTCGAGGCCATCGATCGGATCACGGCGCGTCACCACCCCGCCGACCAGGAAGTAGAGGCTCTGCGGCAGGAAGAAGGCCCAGAGCGCCAGGGCGACGTGCATCGGATCGGGGCCCGCGATGGCGCGAGCGAGCAGTAGGCCGATGCTGAGGGCGACGCCCTCGATGGCAAGGCTGCGCGCCAGGCCGCCGGTCTGGAAGAGACGCACGCGGCCGATGGCGAGCACGGCCACCGCGCCGGCGATCGCACTGCCAAGGTCTGGGGCCAGGGCGAGTACGCCGGCGCTCATGAAGGTCGCGAGCATGCCGGCGCCGAGCGCGCGCCGAGGGCTCGCGCCGAGGCCGGCGACGTAGACCGACGCCACCGCGAGCAGGTAGATCGCAAGGGCGTCGCCCGGCGCCGCAATCGGGTGGAGCAGCAGGGACACCGCGGGCCAACCGGCTGCGGCGAGCCCGCCAAACAGGATCGTGCGTCCGAATCCGTGCCAAGCCATCACGCAACACCTCCCGCCAACACATCGCGTCGGCGCAGCAGCTCGAGTTCGACCTCCTCGTCCGCGACGTCCGGCGGGTCGCAGGCCTCTGCGGGCCGCGACGCCAGTGCAAGCTGGCTTCGCGCCCGGACGCGAAGCGCCTGGAAAGCCTCTTGCTGTTCTTCGAGCCGCAGCTCCAGCTTCTCCCGCGCCGCGGCGACTTCCTCGATCTGCGTGCCGAGGTTCTCGAGCTCCCGGCGTTCCGGCAGGAGTCGGCGAACCGCGAAACGCGCAAGCTCCTCCTTTTCGCCGGCGAGTGCGAGTGCCACATCTTCGTCGAGCGCTGCCACGGCCGTCTGCCTCCGCTCATGCTCGTCACGCAGACGCGCTTCTTCTTCGGTCAGTGCCGCCACACGAGCGCGTTTCTGGAGCAGCTCCAGCTCTGCTTCGCGCAGCGCCTGGCGAAGCAGCAGGCCGCGCTCTTCCAGGGCGTCCACGACGCCGTGGGCATCCGCGCGCAACAGCGCGCCGATGCGGTCGATGAGTCTCAAGGGCATGGGAATCTCCTTTCAAGCAGGTCGTCGTTGGGGCCGATCGAGAGGAAGGGGCCCTCACCAGATGTACCTGGCGTCGTGCCGAAGTGCTGAAAAAGCCGGGTAAACCAGGCACTTCGGCGTTTACGTTGGATTTACCTTCGCTGGTCGATCGCTCTCTACACTCTCCGCAAGGACCCTCCATGAAGACGACCGAACAAGAGACGAAGGCGCGCATCCTGGTGATCGAGGACGAGCCCGCCATCCAGAGCGGCCTCTGCGACGTGCTGGCCTTCCATGGCCATGCGCCGACCGGGGCAGACACGGGCGAGGATGGCTTGCGAGAGGGCATGGTCGGCCAATACGACCTGGTCCTTCTCGATATCATGCTTCCGGGCAAGAGCGGCTTCGATGTCTGCGAGGAGTTGCGCGCGGAGCTTCCGCGCTTGCCCATCCTGATGCTGACGGCTCGTGGTTCGGAAGAGGACGTGGTTCGCGGTTTCCGATGCGGAAGCGATGACTACGTGACGAAACCCTTTTCGATCGCCGAGCTGATGGCCCGGGTCGACGCGCTCCTGCGCCGTGCCTCGAACAGGGTCGCGGTGCGAGCTGCACCGTTTTCACTCGGTGGCGTCCAGGTGGATCCAGAACGTCGCGTCGCCATGGTTGGAGAAGGCGAGATCGAGCTTTCCAAACGCGAGATCGAGCTGATGGCCCTGCTGGCCCAGGAGCGAGGGCGGATCGTCAGCAGGCGTACGCTTCTTCAGGAAGTCTGGGGTTTCGATCGCCCGGAGAGGTTGGAGACACGAACCGTCGATATGCACATCGCCAACCTCAGAAAGAAGCTCGGCGAGGCGCGAGACGTGATCGAGACCGTCCGCGGTGAAGGCTATCGGGTCGCGGGCTGATGCTGGCGCGTCTCCGTCTGGTGTTCGTTCTATTGGCCTTGGGCCTTGCGGTTCCCGGTTTTCTTCTCGTGCGCCGTGCCCTCGACGGTGTCGCTGTCGAGCAGGCCGGGAGACATCGCGCCGTGGCAGAGCGCGTCTTCGACGAGATGGAACGCACTCTCTCGGTCTTCCTCCAGGTAGAGGAGGAGCGACCTGTCGGCCACTACCGCTATGTGTGGACTCCGGTCGGAAGCCAGCCGGGAGTGTTGTTGCGTTCACCGCTAGCGGCACCGTCACCCGAGGCTTTCGTGATCGGGCACTTCGAAGTGGATGCCCAGGGCGTCGTGCATACGCCTCTTCGCCCGGGCCCGGGAGACGCCCGCGGAAGTGAGCCTCTCCCTTCGCCCGCTGCGGAAGCCGCCGCCGAGCGAGTGCTCGGCCTGGCTCGTCGCGCCTGGCCGAACGCTGCGCCACCGGAGCGCGCGGAGGAAAAGCAGGCGCCCGGGACGACCGTCGCGGTAGGCCTTGCGGCGAAGAAGGATCGCGAACTGCGCAAGGAGGTCGATGAGGACAGCTCGCTAGGGGGTGCCTATGACGCTTTGCAATCGCTGAATCGAGGCGCAGCCTTGCGTCAGAAGCGCAGTCAGAAGGTGGTCGAGGTGGCCGAGGCGGCGCCGGCTAGCGAGGAAGTCGTGGTTCCCATGGGAGGTCGAAGTACGGGTGCTTTTGCAGCCGCTCCGTCTGCCCCGCAGGTTCAGGATGCAATGCCATCCACGTTGGGCATCACGGTTGGAGATACCGGTGCCTTCGCAGACGGGTATGTGGAGGAGGATACTCCGACCCTTGCGGAACCTTCGGAAACGGAGACACAACGCTTCGAACCCAGCTTACCAAGGCCCGTCGCACGACAGGTCGCCAAGGCCAGCTCGGCACCCGGCGCTCTCATCGTCGATCCGATCCAGGGTTTCCGCCTCGACGAGACGCATCTCGTCCTTCACCGCACGATCTGGCGCGGTACCCAGGCGATGCGCCAGGGCCTGATCCTCGATACAGGAGCCCTCGAGACGGTACTGCTCAGCACGGCTCTCGCGGGGTTGCCGAGCGTGGAGGCGCGTCTGGTCTTCCCTGGCGTGGAAACGGCGCCGTCTTCCGAAGGGGCGTTCAGCTATCGGCACCGTTTCGCAGAGCCCTTCGATGCGCTCGCCGTCGATCTGAGCCTGCCGTTGTTGGCTGGGGGCTCTGGCGCCCGGACGATCTACGGGCTCAGCCTCGCATTGGTTCTTGCGGGTTCGCTTGGGTTGGTCGCCGTCTACCGGATGGTGGCGGTTGCGATCGGCTTCGCGGAACGCCGCAGCAACTTCGTGGCTGCGGTTTCCCACGAGCTGAAAACGCCGCTTACGGCGATCCGCATGTACGGCGAAATGCTGCGTGATGGCATGGTGCCGACCGAAGAAAAGCGCCACGAGTACTACGGTACGATCACCGCCGAGTCCGAGCGCCTGTCTCGCCTGATCGACAACGTACTCGAGTTCTCGAGGCTTCAGCGCGGTAGTCGCGAGATGAGTTGGGTTGTCGGCGATCTCGGCCCCGTCGTTCGGGAGGCCAGCGAAGTTCTCCGGCCTCATGCCGAAGCGCAGGGTTTCGATCTGGATGTCGAGATCGCCCCCGAGCTACCTGGCGTGCGATTCGACCGGGATGCCGTGCTGCAGATCCTGTTCAACCTGGTCGACAATGCACTGAAATACGCCAAGGATGCTCGGCAGAAGAAGGTGAGCATCCTTCTCGAGCGCGACGAGGGCGGCGTGCTGTTGACCGTCCGAGATCGTGGCCCTGGCGTGCCGCCGGCAAGTCAGAAACGCATCTTCGAGCCATTCCACCGGGAGGAGAACGAACTCACCCGCCGCGCCCAGGGCACGGGCATCGGCCTCTCCCTCGTCAAAGGCCTGGCGGAGCAGATGGGTGCCGCCCTACGCACCAGCAACGCCGAAGGCGGCGGCTTCAGCGTAGGCCTGGCCTTCACCACCTCGACCAACGCAACCAGCGGGCTTCGTAGGCGATCACATCCAGCGAGAGCGGGCCGTGGGCGCCGTAGACCAGGGTCTGCTCGATGTCTGCCGTCTTGGACGGGCCACTGATCCAGGTCAGGTGGTGGTCGTCGTAGGCGTCCGCGGGCAGAGCTGCGGTCGCCCGGTGCTGGTCGGGGAAGATGCAGGCTACCGGAAGGAGCAAGATCAAGTAGCGGCATAGGAAAGGCAGGGCCCGGTGTTGCGCGTGCTTGCCCTCCACCGCGACGGCGGCGTTCTCGGCGACGCCCACCGTTCCTTCCACAATGGCAACGGCCACATCCTCGAAGGCGCCGGGAGGTGTGTTGGGTGGTGCGACGATCCACGGACCAGGTCCAAGGCGCTCGCTCGCGCCTTCCGTCGCGAGGATGCGTCCACCCTGGGCTCGGAGGCCAGCCACCCGCATCGCTTCCTCTCCGAGCGCCCAGGTTGCGACCGGCCCATGGGCCTCCCCGCCAACCGCCCGCAGGCGCGAGGCAAAAGGTCCGAAGCCACCGGGTAGCTCCGGCGGGGGATGCGCGCCCGGATGGCTCGCGGTGTGGGTCGTGGCGGCACGAACGCGGCCCAGGATGGCTTCGCGGTCGCTCATCCTTTCTCCCGTTCCCGGCGCCAACGCGTCGCGAAACTCGGCCCCGGATGGCGCGGAAGCTCCCGGGTGCGCAGCCAGCCATGGGCCGGGTTGCCGGGGAAGCGCCGACGCAGGATGGGCCAGATGCTCCGAGCGATCCCGCTGGCGAAACGGAACCAACCGGGACGCGCCATGACCCACGCCGCCAGACGGGAGGCGCTGGATGCCGGGGTCCAGCGTCGAATCCTCTCTGTTCGCCAAGTGAGCAGCTGATCATGGAGGTCGATGCGAACGGGACAAACCGCCGTACAGCTTCCGCATAACGAGGATGCGTGGACCAGTGCTGCGCCCTCGGCCCGCATGGCTGGCGCGAGGACAGAGCCGATGGGGCCGGGAATCGGGCCCGGGTAGGCATGACCGCCGGATCGCCGATAGACGGGGCAGGTGTTGAGGCACGCACCGCAGCGAATGCAGGCGAGGGCGCTTCGGTGGTTCTCCTGGGCGAGAAGCCCGGTCCTTCCGTTGTCCACGAGCACGATGTGCAACTCCGCCCCGGGGCGAGGGCCGGTGACCACGCTCGTGTAGGCTGAAATCGGCTGGCCCGTCGCGCTTCGGGCGAGCAGACGCAGGAAGACCGGAAGATCCTCCATGCGCGGGACCAGCTTTTCGATTCCGACACAAGCCACATGCAGACGCGGCAGGCTCATGCCGAGATCGGCGTTGCCCTCATTGGTGACCACCACGATCGATCCGCTTTCAGCCACCGCAAAGTTCACACCGGTGATCGTCGCCTGGGCCGCAAGGAAGCGCGCGCGAAGATCCCGCCGAGCTGCGCCGGTGAGCCGCTCCGGCGAGGTCTCGCCGCGTGGCGTTCCCATATGCCGATGAAAGAGTTCACCGATTTCTTCACGCGATCGGTGGATGGCGGGCACGATGAGATGCGAAGGCGGCTCGCGGTAGAGCTGGACGATTCGCTCGCCCAGATCGGTGTCCACGACCTGGATCCCCCGCGCTTCGAGGTAGGGGTTGAGCCCGCATTCTTCGGTGAGCATGGATTTGCTCTTGACGACTCGTTGCGCGCCGCGCTCTTCGAGCAAGCCACCCACGATGCGCTGCAGAGAAGTCGCATCCTCGGCCCAGTGAACCACTGCGCCAGCTCGGGTCGCTTGTGTCTCGAATTCCTCGAGGTAGGCATCGAGGTGGTCGAGGCTGTGGGCCTTGATCGCCGCTGCGCGCTCGCGCAAGGCTTCCCAGTCGGGGACTTCCGCCGCGGCTGCATCCCGTCGCGTGCGCAGGTCGAAGGCCGCGGCATCATGACGCGTGAGCCGCCCCGGGTCTCCGAGTCCGCCCCGCGCGCCGAGTTCGAGGGGATTCGTCACGCGTCGTCACCCGCGGCGAGAATCTCGGCAAGATGGATCGGCTGGGGTCCGTAGCCCTCCCGGCGTCGCAATCCGTCCAGGTGCAAGAGGCAGCTGACGTCGGTGCTCGTCACGTATTCTGCGCCCGCATCGGCCCATTCACGCAGCCGGGCGCGGCCCATGCGTGCTGAGACTTCTGGGAATTTCACGGCAAACATCCCTCCGAAACCACAGCATTCGTCGCGGTCCGAGGGTACGCGGACGAGCCCGGCGACCGCATCGAGGAGGATGTCGATCGGTGCCGGCTCGGACGCCCCCGGCAGCTCACTCGGCGAGCCAAGGCCGAGCTCCCGCAGGCCATGGCAGCTCGGCAGCACCGCGACCCGGTGCTCGAAGCGGGCGCCGAGCGAGGTCGTGCCCAGTTCGCGCACGAGGAATTCTCCCAGCTCGAAGGTGTTCCGGCGCTGGACTCGATCGGCTTCGTCGAGGCCGATTCCGAGTTCGCCGTAGCGGTTGCGTACCGTGGCAACGCAACTTCCGGAAGGGCAGACGATGGTCTCATGGCCCTCGAACTGGCGCAGGTGCCTCTCCGCGAGGTTTGCCGCGGCGCTCGCTTCGCCCATGTTCAAGAAGGGCTGGCCGCAACATGTCTGCTCCGACTCGTAGCTCACCTCACAGCCGGCGCGTTCCAGAACACGGACGCTGGCCATTCCGACCTCCGGTGCCAGCTGGTCGACATAACAAGGAATGAAGAGCGCGACGGGCCGGATCATCGGTTGGTGCTACGCATCGGGGAAGAGGGCCCGGACCCGGTCCGGATCGATGTGGTAGACCTCGGCGCAGAATTCGCAGCGTACCTCGACCGGACCGCCTGCCACTCGCAGGGCTTCGGCCTCGTCCCGGCCCAGCAGGGCAACGGCCGCGATGACCCGCTCTTCATCGCAATGGCAACGGAACGCGGCCGCCTGACGCATGAGGGCCTGGCCTCCGAGGCCGTCCACGAGAACGTCGACCATGGCCTGGGCACCGCCATGCCCACGGCAAAGACGAGAGGGAGGCGGCAGTGCGGCAACGTTGTCTTCCAATCGGGCCACGGTTTCGTCCGAGGCGCCTGGTAGCGCCTGGGCGAGGAAGCCGCCCGCGCCCACGATTTCTCCCTTGGGCCCGAGTGCAACGCCCAGGCCCACCGCCGAAGGCGTTTGCTCGCTTTCGGTGAGGTACAAGGCCAGGTCTTCGCCAACTTCACCTGACACGATCGGGACGATGCCGGTATAGGGTTGGCGCCAGCCGCGGCGGTGACGCACGACCGAGAGCTCGCCCAGGCCGATGCCCCCCGCGACATCGAGCTCGCCACCGCGCAGCGGAAGATCCGCCAAGGGGCGAGACGCATAGCCGCGCACGCGGGCGTTCTCGTCGGCGACCGCGAGCAGCGTTCCCAGCGGGCCGTTTCCGTTGAAACGCAGCTGGACCGTCTCGTCGTCCTTGCCGCCGGCCCCGAGCAGGATTGCGCCGATCAGCACGCGGCCGAGGGCCTGGGTGGCGAGTGGGCCCAGCTGGTGGGGGCGGGCCGCCTCGGCCACCAGGTCGGTCGCTTCGAGCGTACGGATCGCCACACCGCCGTCACTCGTCAGCGTGCGTAGCAGCTCGCCTCCCTGCCCGTTCGTCGCCATCGCGGCGTAGAGTACCCTACGGATCCAATGACGGACCCCACGCCGGAGATCACAGCCTTCCACCACCGCATGGTCGACGTCGGCGCCGCGACACTGACGGGCCTGCATGCCCTCGAGGTGTCTGGCCGGCATCTGCATCCGCCGGTGTCACTCGAATCGTCCGTGGCCGAGATCTCGCCACCACGACGACCACCCAGGTTCGAATCCAACAGCTGCTCGGCCTGACCGCGCCGACCTACCGCCACCATTTCCTGCTGATGGAAGAGCGCGGCGGCAAGCTCGCCAAGTTCCATGCTGCCGTTGATACGTCAGCGCTCCGTTCCGGAATGAGTGCCCGGGAGATCGTCGGTTTCCTCGCCGCGGCCGCGGGTCTTCGTCCAACAGAAGCTCCCACGACCCCCGCGGAGCTTCTGCCTGCCTTCACCTGGGAATCCGTTTCCACGACCGATCGTTGCGTGGCCTGGACAGCCCCGAAGTTGACGTTGCGCCAGGACGACGCTCGCCCGCCCGACCGCAGGGATTGATCCGTAGTGGGATCACTCGGGCTCCGATTCTCCTTCGTCCGCATCCGGAAGTAGCATCCTCCCCTCCTGCTCGGGAAGCTCCTCCACCTTCCCGAGGCGCTTCTGGATCAACTCGGACCGCTCGGTTGCCTGCCCGATCGTATTCGATGCCTCTGCGAGCTTCTTGTCGACCTTTGCCAACAGCTCTCCGAACTTTCCGTACTGCCCCTTCACGGCGCCCAGCAATTTCCACACATCGGCGCTTCGTTTCTGGATTGCGAGGGTTCGGAAGCCCAGCTGAAGGCTGTTGAGCAGCGCGGCCAACGTGGTGGGGCCCGCAACGTTTACCCGCATGTCGTTCTGCAGGGCCTCGACCAGCCCAGGCCTTCGGAGCACCTCCGCATAAAGACCCTCGGTGGGGAGGAAGAGCAGTGCGAAATCCGTCGTCTTGGGTGGGCTGATGTATTTGTCTCGGATCGAGCGTGCTTCGGCGCGCAGCCGTGCCTCGAGGGCCTTGGCCGCTTCGTCCTCGGCCGTCACATCGCCGCGCTCGTGGGCTTCGATCAAGCGCAGGTAGTCCTCCTGAGGGAACTTGGCATCGATCGGGAGCCACACGGGATCGCCCTCGTCGCCGTCCGGGCCGGGCATACGGACGCCGAAGTCGACGCGCTCCGCGCTCGCCCGCTTCACCTGGACCTGCTTCTCCCATTGCCCGGGTGCCAGCATCTGATCGAGCAGCGATTCCAGCTGCACCTCGCCCCAGGCGCCGCGGGTCTTCACGTTCGTGAGGACTTTCTTGAGATCGCCCACTCCCGTTGCAAGGCCCTGCATCTCACCGAGGCCCTTGTGTACGGCCTCGAGCCGCTCGCTCACCAGCCGGAAGGAATCGCCGAGCCGCTTCTCCAGGGTTCCCTGCAGTTTCTCGTCCACGGTCGCACGGATGGCGTCGAGCTTTTTCTCGTTTTCGGCCTGGATGTACTGGAGGCGGCGATCGATGACGCCCCGCACGATTTCGAGTCGCTTCTCGACGGTCTCGCTGACGACACGAATCGCCCCGCCGACTTCCTCGCGCAAGTGCCGCGTGCCCTGGCTGAACTCCTCGCGGTTGCGCGCCAGTTCGTCGCGGAGCACGCGCTCCGTGCGCTCCTGGGCGGTGTTCACCTGATCGAAGCGCGAGGCGAGGGCCTCGGTCGGGTCCCTGCGCAGGCGCCCGAGCATCACCGCCAACATCCCGGCGCACATCACGAGCAGCGCCACCACGACGACGAGCCCGATTTCTTCCACGCCCCCGCTGGCCAGGCCGCGCCAGAAGGCCTCGAATGACGCTTCGAGTGGGCTGGTCGCAAGCTCTCCAGGATCCACGAGTCACCTCCCCCGTCTCAGGGTACCCGCCGGAGTCTGCCTGGCCGCTGTGTCGCTTCCGGTCACGAGGGCCCTGGGGGCGTCAAGGCGCGAGTGCCGCAGGTCGATGGAGGGATATGGCTACCCTCATCGTCCTGGCAATGGCAGCCTTCGTGCTCGTTTGCCTGGCGGTGGGCTTCCGGCTGCTCGCCCTGGCCCGAAAAACGCGGGCGCTGCCAGAGGCGGCCATGGGGATCGGCTTCCTCCTGATCGGGGGCATGGGCTACGGCCTGGTGGCCGCCGCCGGCTGGGCCGCCAAGGTCGGCTCACCCGGATTGCCGTGGTTCTGGGGTGGTTCGCTCCTGGCGGTGAGTTCAGGCTGCGTCTGCGTCGCATTCTTCACCGGGCAGGTGTTCAGGCCCGACGGCCGGGGCAGAGCCCTCTTCATCGGACTCGTGCTGGCCACCTTCGGCGGATGGCTCGGTCACGGGCTTTCACCCGGCTTTGACCGCATCGGCCTCTGGGGCCCTTGGGCATGGCTCGGCTTCGCGGGCCGCGTGGGTTGCCTTGGCTGGGCAGCCGTCGAGTCCTTGCGGTATTCGACCCAGGTCCGGAGGCAGTTGCGGATCGGCCTGGGAGACCGCGAGGTTGGCGAGCGCTGCATGTGGTGGGGCGTCGGCGCGGGCGCCGCGTGCGGGGTGTTCCTCCGCAACGGTCTCGCCCAGTTCCTCGGACACGTCGATTTCACGGCACCGAGCGCCGCCATTCCTACGGTGATGCTCGGGTTGATCGCTTCCGGAGCGATCTGGAGGGCCTTCTTCGTGCATGCCGAGGCGAAGCCCGAAGTCGCCTCCCCGCCCGCGACCTGAAACGAAGCGAGTCGTCGAGAATCCCGTTCCAGACGTCTTTACCGGCGGCAATCTCCGTTCCGTCCGTCGCGAAGCAACGATCGACGGCCCGATCCGGCCGGTTTCGTGCAACCCCGCGCCTCGGGTGCTCTCGAGTGTTCGCCATCCATTCAGCGATCACTTCGAACGCTTCCGGCGTCTGGTCGAATCCCTTGGCACCTGCGCCGGGTCAATTGGAAAGCTCCGCACGCCGCATTGGGCAGGATGTCGCTCCCCGGGATACCCTTCCTGCGTCCTCTAGAGCGAGATCCATGCAGTACCAGCACATCACCATCGCCATGTGGGACAACCGTTGCACGCGGTACTCGGTCGTGACGGATGTTGGCGACGAGCACCGCCTGATGCATCGGGTCACGTTGCTCGGCGATGTGCCCTATTTCGAGGGCTGACCTGGAAGAACGCGTGACGAAGCGTCCCTGGCTCCCCTACCTGTGGACCGGCCAGCTGCTTTCCGGAGTCGGCGACCAGCTCCACCAGGTGGCGGTGGTATGGATCGCGACCCAGGAGGTCGGTGGTTATGCGGCCTGGGTGGTTTCCGTAGGGGCCATCTTTCGGGTCGGGTTTGGCTTGTTGGCCGGAGTGCTGGCCGATCGTTGGAACCGGCGGCGCACGATGATCGCCAGTGATCTGGTGCGGGCCGGCGCTGTGGCGACGCTCCCGCTGGCCGCGTGGCTTGGCGATATTTCACTCTGGCACCTTGCAGCGGTCTCGGCCGTTCTCGGTGCCCTCGATTCGCTCTTCCAGCCTGCGCTTCAAGCGAGCCTGCCCGCCCTCGCGCCGGAAGCCGAGCGCCTCCAGCGGGCCAACGCGCTGCTGAACGTGACGAGCCGTCTGTCCTTGATCATCGGGCCGGGCATCACGGGTCTTCTCCTCGGCCTGATTCCGATCAGTCAGTTCTTCAGCCTGAACGCCGCGACCTTCGTTGCATCCGCGCTGGCTGTCGCGGCGATCGGTCGGCAGATCGCGGCACGAAACGGCCCGCCGGTTTCGAGCGAGGCGGGTCGTGGCCTGCGCGGCGTGCTCGAGGAACTCCGGGGTGCGGTGCGGCTGACCGTGGCCCACGACGGGCTTCGCTGGGGGCTCGCGGCGCTGGTCCTCTCGAACGTGACTTGGACCGCGGCCATCGTCGGGCTGGCCTTGCTGGTCGATGTGGGCTTCGAGCGTGATGCGGGTTCGTACGGTGTGCTGTTCGCGGCGTATGGCGTGTCGAACGTGATCTCGAATCTGGTGCTCGCCTGGCGGCCGATCGCGCGGCACGTCTGGGTGATGAGTGTGGGCGGCCTGATCTTCAACGCCGGCTTCATCGCCGTCGCGTGCGCACCCAGCTTCGAATGGGCGGCCCTGCTGATGTTGCTTCCCGCCATCGGGGGCCCGATGACCGACGTGCCGATCCTGATGATGGTGCAGCGTGATTTCCCGTCGGATCAGATCGGCAAGGTCTTCAGCTTGCGCACCACGCTCTCGAGTGCGGGCCTTGCTGTCGGCTACGCGGTGGTCGGGCCGCTATTCGAATTCTTCGATGTGCGCACGGCGCTGATCATCGCCTGCTTGCCAGCTTCACTTGCCTACTTGGCGGCGCTGTGGCGCTTCCGCGGCCAGCCGCGCGAGGCCTAGAGCGGCACTTCGCTGCGCCCGCGGCGTTGGCCCAGCGTTTCCCAGCTCTCGTCTTCCCGCTCGGGCATCAGTACCCACATGACCACGTAGACGATGATGCCGGGGAACGCAGCCGAGCCCACGGAGACGAGAAAGAAGAGCACCCGTACCAGGGTTGCATTCCAGCCGAGCCACTCCGCCAGGCCGCCACAAACGCCCGCTACCAGGCGCTGTTCACGGGAGCGCTGCAGTCCGGGCTTCTTGATCGGCATGTCCTCATTCCTCCAGGGTCTTGGTCACGCGGTCCCGTACTACGCGCAACCTGCCCGGAAGGTTCAGAAAGAACGCCCTGCTCCCCTAGGGGAAGAGGTTGGAGAGGATCTGGGCGCCACCGACCCAGGTGCCGATCATGCTGCCGAGGGTGGTCAGGATGAAGACGAGGAAGATTCGGAGCAGGCGGTTGCGCCACCAACCACTCGGACTGGCCAGATCGTCCCAAAGGGTCGGGAACTCCCTGACGAGGGGCGGTTTGAAGTAGGTCTGCACGAAGGCGGTGACGTAGCCGGCGCCGATCACCGGCGTCAGGCTCGTCACCGGTGCGGCGCAGAAGGCCGATACGATGGTGGCCGGGTGGCCCAGGGAAATCACCGCACCAAGGGCCGCCGGGATACCGTTGGCCAGTACCCAGAAGAGGAGGTTCTCGCCCGCCGCTGCTGCTCCCTGCCGGTAGCCGATGAACAGGATGGAACCGAGGATCACCGCGGGGATCCCCCAGCCGATCCATTTCCAGATGCCGGAGCTCTCGGGCATGTCTTCGAGGACCCCGAGGTCCGGCCGATCGTCCGCGCGCAAGGCTTCGAGCATCCCCTGCACGTGTCCGGCGCCGACCACCGCAACGAGCTTGTCGCCTTCGGTCTGGCGGATGCGTTCGGCCAGGTAGGTATCGCGCTCGTCGATCAATACGCTCTTCAGGCCCGGGAACGCATCGCCCAGTTCGGCCATCATGCGCGAGAGTACGTCCTCCTTTCGCAACTCCCGCAGGTCGTCTTCATCGAGGTCCTGCTTCTCGAACATCCCGCCGAGCAGCGAGGAGAGCAGCATCGCTTTATGCCACCAGCTGAGCGCCTGCCAGGCCCGGCGCAGGGTGATGCGCACATCCCGGTCGACCAACGAGATCGGAATGTCATTCGCCTGCGCGACCTTTGCTGCTTCCATCAGCTCGCTGCCCGGCTTGACGCCGAGCTTCAAGCCGAGCGTGCGTTGATACGCCGAGAGCAGCAGATTCATCATCAGCGTGGCCAGCTGCTTGTCGTGGATGACCTGCCGCAAATCGAGGGATTCGAAACGCTGGGGCTTCGAAAGGGCTTCGAAGCGGCGTTCGTCGAGCTCGATGCAGACCTGATCCGGCTGCTCCCGCTCGATCGTCTCGCGAACCTGCTCGACGGATTCCTGGGAGATGTGTGCCGTGCCGACGACGATGACCTGGCGCCCATCACTCTGGACGACGTGGACATCCTGGGGTGAGTTGGTCTCGGGCGTGTCGATGGGGCTCTCCGGCGGCAAAGTCGGGGGAGCTTACCAGACGCGTCGGCCGGCTCCGGCCGCGGCCGGGCGATAGACTCCTCCCGTGTCGATCGCCTTTGCGAAGCTCCACGGCGCCGGAAACGCCTACCTGGCCGTGGACGGGCGGCACCAGCCTGCCTCTTTCGACGGGTCGGGCCTGGCCCGCGCCATGGCCTCCCATCACACTGGCGTGGGTTCCGACGGGCTCGTGCTGGTGCAGGCCGCCCGCGGCCCCGAGGCCGCTGTCCGCATGCGCATCTTCAACTCCGATGGCAGCGAAGCGGAGATGAGCGGCAATGGCGTCCGCCTCTTCGCGAAGTTCGTCCTCGACCGCGGCCTTGCGGAGCCCGGCGGGGATGGGGGCCTGCGGATCGAAACCCAGGCAGGATTGCGCATCGTGTGGCCTCGTTTCGATGAGGATGGCGCGATGTGTGCCGGCCGGGTGGCGATGGGGATTCCTGAAATCGATGGCCAGGAGACCCTCGAGCTACCGGGCGGTCCGCTGAAGGTCACGATCCTCTCCCTCGGCAACCCCCACGCCGTGCATCTTACCGAGCGTCCAGTCGCCGGGTTTCCTCTCACTGCCCTCGGCCCCGAGATTCAGCGCCACCCGCGGTTCCCGAACCAGGTGAACTTCGAGGTCGTGAATGTCCTCGCGCCAGAGCGTCTTCGCGCTCGCGTGTTCGAACGGGGTGAGGGCGAGACGCCATCTTCCGGGACGGGCAGTACGGCTTGTGCCGTTGCCGCGCGCGTGGCGGGCCGAAGCGGGCCCGAGGTCGAGATCTCGCTGCCGGGTGGCGTGCTGAACGTGGCCTGGGGAGGCGAGGGCGAAGAGGCCTGGCTCGACGGCCCGACGGTGGAGATCTTCAGGGGAATCTGGCCCGGTCGCTGACGCCCTACACTCCCGAGTCATGAACCCGCGTGTGCTCTGGGGGGATGCTGGGCGTGTCTGCGCTGCGGCGCTCGGGGTGTTCTTCGCGGCGGGTTGCGTGGGACCGGTACCTGACGACCCCGTGGACCACTGGGTCGTGCTCCAGCTGGATCAGAACCACCTTGGGTTCGACTCAGCGCGCGGTGTGCCCCGCGCAGTAGGAATACCCGTCGTCGGTTCCCTCGGCATTGATCTTTCCGAGCTGCATCTCCAGCACGTTCGGGTCTTGCATCTCCAAATGGATCGAGGTCCGGATTGGTGGATCCGAACCGTGCCGGGCATCGATCGATACGTTGTGGGCGTTGGCGGTATGGGTGCGGAGCAAGGCTTCGTTCCGGGCTTCGAACCCTACCAAAGGGCCACGATGTTGGCGATCACGAGAAACCGTAGAAATC
Organism: bacterium; assembly: GCA_024228115.1. NCBI lineage: Bacteria > bacterium. The sequence goes on along the minus strand of JAAETT010000700.1, from coordinate 105 downwards.
TGATCATCTAGCCGTGGTCGCGCGCGAGTGCTGGTTTCTCGTCAGAACGGCGAATCGGTGTCGGTCGGATCGGTGTCGAGTTCGCGATCGAGAGCCGCGAGGTAG
>JAAETT010000699.1 GCA_024228115.1 bacterium | reverse complement strand
GATCCTCGGGAAGCCAATCCCGAAGCGAGGGCGGCAGGAGAAGCGACTGGTCCGGCTCGTAGCGTCGAAAGTCTCGCGGCATGGCTCACTCTAGCGAGACTCACCCCTCAATGGCCCTCTGCCGCGCAGACTCCTAGGCGGGCAGCATAGTGAACACGACACCGGGGACGCTCTGGCCGGCTCTAGTACTCGAGGGGGCCGCCGGGGCCCAGGGGGATGCCGAGCAGCATCCAGGCGACCAGGAGGAACGACCATGCGACGAAAAAGGTGACGGCGTAGGGGATCATCAGGGCGACCAACGTGCCGATGCCCGCCCGTGGCACGTAGCGCTGCATGAAGACGAGGATGATGACCAGGTACGGATTCAGGGGAGTGATCACGTTGGTGATCGAATCCCCGACTCTGTACGCGGCCTGGGTCAGTTCCGGGCTGATGCCCACCTGCATTAACATGGGCACGAACACCGGCGCGAAGAAGGCGTACTTCGCCGACATGGAGCCGATGAAGAGATTCGAGAGCGCGACGACCGCGACGAAGGAGACCATCAGCAGCGGTGCGGGCAGATCCGCCCGGGCCAGCAGGCCGCCGCCGGCGATGGCGGACATCTCGCCCAGGCCGGAATAGCGGAAGAACTCGACGAACTGGGCCGCGAAGAACGCCAGCACGATGTACGGGCCCATGCCCGCCATGACCTCACCGAGCATCTTGGCGACGTCCCGGTCGCTCTTGAGGGAGCCTGTGCGGAAGCCGTAGGCCAGGCCAGGGAGAAGGAAGGCGAGGAAGATCAACGGCACGATTGCGGCCACCCAGCGCGGGAAGCGACCGTCGTCGCCGTGGAGTGGGCCACCGGGGATCCAGGTGCAGAGCATCAAGATGCTGAGGACCACGGCCAGGGTGAGCCCTCCTGCCCGAAGGCCCCGGCGTTCCGTATCCACCAGGCGCAGGGCTTCCGGGTCGGCTTCGCTGGCGCCGCCGTCCTCGGCCTGCTTGCGGGCGAAACGGGGCTCGACCCACCATGCGGTGGTGGCCCAGCCGACGCCCACGAGCAGCACAGTGGAGGCGCGCAGGAAGGCCAGGTTGGCCGTCGCAGGGACTTGATAGGTGGCGTCGAGGAATTGGGCACCAGAGGTGGAAAAGCCCGCCAGGATCACGTCGAGGCTGGTCACGACCAGGTTGGCGCTGAAGCCCGCGGAGACACCGGCGAAGACCGCAGCCAATCCAACCAGGGGCGATCGGCCCACCGCAGCAAACAGGGCCGCAGCGACGGGGGGCAGCACGACGTATCCGGCATCCAATCCGATCGAGGAGAGCACTCCCACCAGGAAGACGGTGGGCGTGAGCAGACGCGGAGGCACCGCCACCAGCACCGCCTTGAGGAGCGCTCCGATGAAGCCGCTCTTGTCCGCCAGCCCGATGCCGAGCATGCCGACGAGCACGATCGCCAGCGGTGGGAAGTTCTTGAAGTTGTCGACCAGGTGGGAGACGGCCCAGTAGAGACCATCTGCATCCAGCAGGCTGCGCGGGCGAACCGGCACACTCACCTTTTCCCGGCGTGTCTCACCGGTGGCTGGATCGAGCGCGGGCACCATCAGGGGGTTGCCGCTGACCGGGTCCACCACGCTTGCCCCGGTCGCGTCGAGCATCGGCACGCTCACATCCCGGGTGATCGTCTTCTCGACCTGCCACTCCATCGTGACGGCCAACTGAGAGGCACCCATCACGAGAAAGGCGCCGATCACGAAAAGGGTGGCCGGGTCGGGCAGGGCGTTGCCCACGCGTTCGATGCGATCGAGAAGACTCATGGTGGGCCGTAGGGTAGTCGTTTGGCGGCCGGTGGTGGCCAGGCGGGTAGTCGCTTGGCACCCGGAGATGGCCAGGCGGGTAGTCGCTTGGCACCCGGAGATGGCAAGGCGGGTAGTCGCTTGGCACCCGGAGATGGCAAGGGCTTTGCGCCTTCGTCACCCTGCCGGAATCGTGACGGCACTTCGTGTGGGCATCGTGTTCGAGAAGCTCGGTGAGGTGCCGGGGCTGGGCGCTTCTCCTGATGCGGATGCCGAGTACGAGCCGGAGGAGACGATCGCCCTGTTGGAGGAGGCGCTCTCCCTGGCCGGCGCATGTCCGGTGCGGCTCGGCGGCCCGCGGGACCTGCTGGCGCATCTCCCGGCGGTGGATGCGGCCCTGAACATCGCCGAAGGAGAGCGTGGCCGGAACCGGGAAGCCTGGGCGCCGGTGCTCCTGGAGATGGCGGGCGTGCCGTGCCTCGGGTCCGATGCGCTCAGCCTCTCGCTTTCGCTGGACAAGGCCTGGACGAAGGACATCGTCGGGATGGCCGGTGTGCCGGTCGTTCGGCAGCTCTCGGTGGCCTCGGCTGAAGATGCCAGAAAGGCTGATTTTTCATGGTCTTACCCCATGTTCGTGAAACCACGATGGGAAGGCACGGCCAAGGGGATCACCGCGGATTCGAAGGTCGGGAACCTGGCGGAACTCGAGATGGCGGTGGAACGGGTGGTTCGTCTCTATGACCAGCCTGCGCTGGTCGAGCCCTTCCTCCCGGGTGCCGAGTACACGGTGACGATCGTGGGCCACGCTCCGCCCCGCGCGCTTCCGGTGTTGCAGCGCGCTCTCGAAGCCGAGACCGGGATCGGCTTGCACGCTCTCGACCGGGCCTCCGTGACGGCCCCGGCGGAAGGCTGGCGCCACCACACGCCGGGCGAACTAGCCCCGGCCCTCGAGCAAGAGCTTGCCCGCGATGCGCTCTCGGCCTTCGATGCCCTGCGTTGTCGGGATTTCGCCCGCGTGGATTTTCGGCTCGACGCGGCCGGTGAGCCCCGCTTCCTCGAGATCAACCCGCTCCCGACGTTTGCGCCGGAGGGTTCCTTCGGCGTTCTGGCAGAACTGGAGGGCCGGCCGGTGCCAGAGCTGCTGGGTGAGGTCTTCCGCGATGGTCTCGTGCGCCTGGGCCTACTGTGAGCGAGGTAGCCTGGGAACGCTTCGACGCCACGAGGGAGCAGTGGTGTGACTGGGGCTGGCAGATGCGCGAGCGCATCCGCAGCGCGGAAGCACTCGCGAAGATCGTGCCGCCGAGTGAAGACGAGGCCTCCGCCATCGCAGCCCTGGGAGATCGCTTCCGTTTCGTCATCACCCCCTACTACGCCTCGCTGATGGATCCGAGCGAGCCGGATTGCCCCGTGCGTCGCCAGGTGGTGCCGCGCCTGGCCGAGCTGGACGATCCGGTCGGCCTGACCGATCCGCTCGACGAAGTCGCCCACTCGCCGGTGAAGAACCTGGTGCGTGTGTACCCGGATCGGGTGGCCTTCTGCGTGAACAACGAGTGCGCGCTCTACTGTCGCTACTGCCTGCGCAAACGCATGGTGGGCGACGAAGACTGGACCATGAAGCGTCGCGAGCTGGGAGAGGCGATTGATTGGATCCGGCGCACGCCGGAGATTCGAGACGTGCTGCTTACCGGTGGCGACCCCCTGGTCTTTGCCGACGACCGCCTCGAGTGGTTGCTTCGGGAGCTGCGCGGCATTCCCCATGTAGAGATCATCCGCCTCGGCACGCGTCTGCCCGTGACCCTGCCGTTCCGCGTCACCGATGCCCTGGTGCGGATGCTCGAGCGCTACCACCCGATCTGGCTGAACACCCACTTCAACCATCCCCGGGAGCTCACGCCGGAGGCTGCGGAGGCCTGTGACCGGCTCACCCGGGCGGGCATCCCGGTCGGCAACCAGAGTGTCCTGCTGGCGGGCATCAACGACGACGTCCCTACGATGAAGGCGCTCTGTGAGGGCCTCGTGCGGCTGCGCGTGCGCCCCTACTACTGCTACCAGGCCCAGCTGCTGGAGGGGACCGGACATTTCCGGGTGCCGATCGAGCGCGGCCTCGATCTTTTCGAGGCCCTGCGCGGGCGCACCAGCGGATACGCCATTCCGCTCTACGTGCTCGATACGCCGCACGGGAAGGTTCCGCTGCAACGCTCGGCGATCCGGCGAAGGGACGGCGACTACGTGGAAGTCGAAGCCTGGAACGGTGGGGTCTGGCGCGAACTCAATCCGATCTAGATGCTCCTCCCATGTCGGCCGAGGGGGTGAGATCGGCGCGGGTGGCAGGCGTCGCCGCGCTGCTGGGCGGGAGCATTCTGCTCTCCCGTCTACTCGGCTTCGTTCGCGAGGCCGTGCTCGCCCGCCAGGTCGGGATCGGTGGCGCGACGGACGCCTACCAGGCGGCGTTCCAGATCCCCGACATGATGAACTACTTCCTGGCCGGTGCGGCGCTCTCGATCGCCTTCATTCCGCTCTACCATCGCGCGAAGGAGCGGGCCGGGGACCCGGCGGCCGAACAGTTGTTGGCGACGGTCCTTGGCACCGTCGCATTGGTCACGATCACGGCGACCGCATTGCTCTGGTTCTACGCCGACGCCCTGGTGGCATTCCAATTCGGCAAGTTCGATCCCGCGCAACAAGCCCTGACCGTTCGGCTCACCCGGATCGTGCTACCTGCCCAGATCTTCTTTGTGGTGGGCGGTGTGCTGCGGGCCGCACTGATGGCCGAGGGTCGATTCGCCGCCCAGGCCGCCGCGCCATTGATCTACAACCTGTCGATCATTTCAGGCGGGCTCCTTGCCCCGCCCGAGATGGGTGTCGAGGGCTTCGCGTGGGGCGCGCTGATCGGAGCGGCGCTGGGGCCCTTCGGGATCGCGTTGTGGGATGCGCTCGGCCACCTGAGGGTGAGGCTTCGCGTCGCGCCCCTCGATCCGGATTTTCTCACCTACGTGACGCTCGCCGCCCCGCTGATGTTGGGCGTCTCCCTGCTCACGGTCGATGAGTGGTACGACCGTTGGTTCGGGGGTGCCCTTGCCACCGGCACGATCGCGACCCTCTTCTATGCCCGGCGATTGATGCAGGTGCCCGTCGCCGTGATTGGTCAAGCCGTCGCCACAGCGGCGCTTCCGACCCTCTCCCGAATGCATGCGGAAGGGCGTACGGACGAGCTGGATGCGCTGGTCCTGCGCATGCTCCAGGCCAGCGGGGGTCTGGCCTGCCTGGCTGCTGCGGGCCTGGTGGCGGTGGCAGATCCCTTCGTGGCCCTGGTGTATGTGCGAGGCGCCTTCTCGCCGGAGGACGGCGTGCACGTGGCCGAGGCGTTGCGAATCTTCTGCCTCGGCGTTCCCGGCTGGGTCCTGCAGATGCTGGCCGTGCGTCCGTTCTACGCGCGCGGCGACATGTGGCGTCCGATGCTGCTCGGCACGGTCGTCGCCCTCCTGGCCGTCCCTCTCTATCTCGAGCTCGGTCCTCGCGTCGGAGTGAACGGGCTCGCCCTGGCGGGAGCGATCGCCGTGACGGCAAACGCACTGGCAACCCTCGCGGCCGCGCGCATCCTTCACGGGGCTCCATCCCTCGGCGTTCTCGCCGGTAGCGTCCTTCGCGCGGCCGCATGCGGCGGTGCCGCCGCCGCGCTGGCACTACTGATCCCCGCCCAGGGCGAAGGCGCCCTGGGTGCGCTCCGGACGCTCACCGGCCGCGGCCTCGTCTTTGCTGCGCTCTGCGTGCCCCTCGCCTGGTGGCTCGGCGGCGCCGTGCTGCGGGAGGAGCTGGCACGCCTCTGGAATCGTGTCAGGCGTCAGCCCTCTGCGTGACAGGCCGGGAGGGGCTTCGATCTCGCGAAGTCCCTCTGGCGACTTCCGACGGGGCGCCGCACGGCGGCCCTAACATCGCCGCGGCGGTTTCCACCCGGGTGGCTCACGGATGGGCAAGAGGGTGCGGAGGCGGCGGGCTCGCATCGCGGAGTGTGGGCTCGTTGCCGGTTCGTGATTCGCGTGACGCCCGACACCTTTCGCGTGCCGCTGTAATGCTCCAAAGGGGCAAGGCCGAGGGATGGGGACGGCCCCCCGAACAGGCCCCGGAGACCCCCCATGCACATCCAACCCCCCGCCCACGATCACGCTCGTCACCTCGACAACGCCCGCGAGCAACAAGGCGTCGAACGCGCTCAGCGTGGCCGAACCGAGAAGGGTGAGGACACCGAGCGGGCCCATCGCGGCCGGACCGAGCACACTCGGGGCACCGAACGCGGGCATCGCCGGCACACCGAACATGCCCGGGGTTCAGAGCGGGGTCACGGGCGGAGCGAGCACGCTGAACGCGGACGTCTGGAGCGCGGGCGGCATCATGAGCGGGCGCGGTTCGAAGACGAGGGCAACCTGGGAAGGCCAGCCAGGCGTGCCGCACGCAAGCTGCACCACGTTGCCCACGAGGTCCGGCACGAGGTGCGTTCGTTCCTGAAGGAGAACCCCGAACTCGACGACGAGACGCGTCAGGCTCTGCGCGGAGCAGCGCGGCATCTGCATGAAGATGTCCGCGAGATCTCGCACGAGCTGCGCCACGGCGGCTTCGAGAGCCGCAGCGAGTTCGCCGAAGTGGTGCGCGGCGTCTTCGATGAGTTCTTGTCCGGGCTCCGCGAGATCCAGGCGAGCCTGGAAGCACCTGGGGAGACGGGCTCGGAAGCCGGCACGGAAGCAACCGACGAGGCCGATGGCGTAACGACCACGCCCGCTGTGTCCACCGAAACGTCCAGCCAGTCGGCCGCCGCCGAGACTGCCGCCCAGACGGAGCCGACCGTACAGGTCGTGGACCCCGGGGTACCCGACGTCCAGGAGACCACAGCGGCCAGCCCCTTCGAGGGCCTCATCGCCCAGTTCCAGCAGCAGGCGGACCAATTCGAGAGCATGCTCCTTCAGTTCCTGAGCCACGCACGCGACGAACACGAGGAGCCCAGCGACGATCCAGCGACGGCCCTCGAACTCCGCATCGAGATCTCCGCTTCCATTTTTGCCCGCTATTCGGCGGGCAATCTCGAGCCCCTCGGCAATCGGGTCGACGCCACGGCCTGAGCGAAGCGCTTCATGCCGGCGGCTCTTTGAGGTCACGAGGTCGACAGCCTCGCGACCTCCCTCGGGAAGGGGTGATAGGATCGTCGGATGACGATCCACGGACCCGAGCGTCGAGGTGGCCAGGGGCTCGACGCGGAGCAGGAGGAGAGCGGCAACCGAGCGATTCTCGCGTTGCTCGCCGATGCCGAGGTTGCCGAGCAGATGGATCTCGTGCTCACATGGCGCGCGGGACAGGGTGAGGCAGAGGGCGCCTACGAGGTGTGGTCCGCGCGGGGCATGCTGCGCTTCCAGCGTCACCGGGAGGAAGACGGGCGCCTCGCGTTCGAGGTGCTCGAAGTGATCGGCGTGAACCCGCTCGATGCACAAGATCCGGCGGCGCTCCGCACGCTCGGCGAAGAGAAGACCGCAGCACAGGCTTCGGGGTTCGATGCCGAGGATCCGGATCGGCGCTTCATCGCGCCCGAGCAGCAGAGTTACCCGTTCGCCTACGAGCGGGTCGCGCAGCTCTTCGACTCACCGAACGCCCCGGATCTGGCGATCTCGCCTCGGGACTGGTGCCAGGGAAGCCAGCCCGCCACCCACGGTGCGCTTCACGTACGCCAATCCCGAGCGCCCCTCTGGCTCACGGGTGCAGGCGTGCGAGCAGGAGTCCACGATCTGGCGGCTCGCTCGGTCGATCTCGCGCCGACCTGCCTGGCAGCGCTCGGCTTCCCGCCTACCACCGGCCGTGATGCCACGGGCCAGCTCCGAGACGATCTCCTGCTCCGCCGGCAGGATGGACGGGTTCTCGAGGAACTTCTCGAAGAAGCGTCCAACCCACCGAAACGGCTCTATGTTTTCCTTCTCGATGGGATCCATCAAACGGAGCTGGAGGCGCGCCTTGCCGGCGCGCCGGCGGCGCTTCCGAATCTGCGACGCCTGCGCGAACGCGCGGCCGTCCTGGCCTCGGGCCAGATCGTGAACTTCCCATCGATCACCTGGCCGAGCCATACGACCCTCGGCACCGGTGCCTGGTGTGGCCATCACGACGTCGTGAACCCCACCTACTACCTGCGTGACAAACGGGAAAGCGTCTCGCCCCAGGGCCAGCAGGTGAAGACCGAGGGCTTCGCGTCTCCGGACGTCGAGAGCCTCGCCGAAGCTTTCCACCGTGTGCGCGGCCCCGCCTGCATGACGGCGGCGATCTATGCGCCCTTCGGACGCTCGGCGAAGCATGCGGCCCTGGAGGGTCGCAACCTGGGGGATCGCAAACGGCTACGTCCCCTGACGGAGGCGTGCCTGGCCGATCGCAACCCGCGCTGGGCAGAGGACGGCTTTCCCGGCATCGATGATGAGTCCGTGCTCGATTCGCGCGGTGTGGCCCAGGTACTCGAATTGTTCAGCCGAGACGATCAACCGGCACCTTCCTTCGTCTTCCACGAACTGGTCCTGACCGACGGCGTTGGCCACGACTACGGTCCTCACTCCCAGGGCCTTCACGACGCGCTCGATGAATCGGATCTGCGGATCGGCCGCGTGCTCGATGCGATCGACGAAGCCGGGCTGACGGACGAGTTCTTGTTCGTCGTCACCGCAGATCACGGCATGGCGCCCCAGGACGTGAGCCTGAATGCCAACCCTGCGCGACACGTCGAGAAGATCGGCATGGCCGCCATGGTTGCCGAGCCGATGATCTGGCTGCACGACCTGGCCGTCCGGGTCGAACGCGCACCGGACGGCCGCACCGGGCGCGTCTTCGTCTTCGAGAACGACGCCTTGCCTTCCGGCGAGCAGCCGCCGGTCGAGGGCGCGCGGGTGGTGATCGCGGTTCACGAAGAAGGCCACGAGCCCCGCGAACTGGTGGCCGGAACGACCGGCCCGGGAGGCGTGTACGGTTTTGGTGTTCCCAGCGACATCCCCTCCGACCGATTGACGCTTTCGATCACCCGGGACGGCTTCAACCGGCGTCACCTGCGCCTCGATGGGCACATCCTCGCGATCGATCTTCGCGCCGCGCTCTACGGGGCCGGCTGAACCACCCGCCTTGCCTGAAGCGAACCGCTGGAGCTTCTGGATCGATCGGGGAGGCACCTTCACCGATTGCATCGGGCTTGCTCCCGATGGACGGCTTCGGGTTCACAAGCTCCTCTCATCGGATGCGGCTCCCGTGGAGGGGATTCAATCCCTGCTCGAGGGCGCCGGCGCGTGGGCGCCCGGGGAAGCGCTGCCTGCCTGCACGGTCAAGCTGGGAACGACGGTCGCCACCAATGCGCTGCTCGAGCGCCGGGGCGTACCCACGCTGCTGGTCACGACCCGGGGGCTCGGCGATCTGCTGACGATCGGAACCCAGGAGCGTCCGGAACTCTTCGAACTGGAGATTCGGAAGACACCGCCCCTGGCCCAGGAAGTTCTGGAGATCGATCTTCGGCTGGAGCCGGATGGAACGATCGCCGGTGAGCCAGACGAGCGCACGGTTCGCGAGGCGCTCGCGGCGGCGCGGTCGCGCGGCCTGGCTTCGGTCGCTGTGCTGGGACTACACGCCTACCGGGATCCTGCGTTGGAGGAGCGGGTCGTCGGCTGGGCCCGGGAGGCGGGCTTTCCCTATGCGGTTGCATCGGCGGAGATCGCGCCCGAGCAAGGCATGCTCGCGCGCGGAGAGACGGCTTGCGCCGATGCCTATCTCACTCCGCTCCTTCGGGCCCACGTCGATACGCTGGCCGAGGCACTGCCCGGCTCGCGCTTGCGTTTCATGCAGTCCTCGGGTGGGCTCACCGATCCCGAGCATTTCCGCGGGCCCGGTGCGCTCTTGAGCGGACCGGCGGGCGGCGTGGTGGGGGCGCGCGAAGTGGCGCGGGCCGCCGGCTCTCCCCGCGCCATCGGCTTCGACATGGGGGGGACCTCCACCGATGTCTCGCTGATCGACGGCCCCGAGCTGGACCGTGCGTTCGAGACCCAGGTTGCGGGCCTTCGCGTGCGCGCGCCGATGCTCCGCGTGCATACGGTCGCGGCAGGCGGCGGTTCGCTCTGCCGCTTCGACGGCTTTCGCCAGACCGTCGGGCCCGAGAGCGCTGGCGCCAGGCCCGGCCCCCTTTGTTATGGGGATCCGGGCGCCCGGGAGCTGGCGATCACCGATGTGAACTACTTCCTCGGGCGGCTCCGATCCGATCGTTTCCCGTTCAGGCTCCACCGCGCGCCGGTCGAGGCGGCCTTCGAGGCCCTTCGAGTCGAGCTCGAAGCTGCGGGGCATGCGCGCACACCGGTCGAGATCGCTGCAGGGTTCCTGGAGATCGCCAATGCCAGCATGGCCCAGGCCATCGCGGAGGTGTCGGTGGTTCGGGGTGTCGACCCGCGGGATTTCGCCCTGGTGGGTTTCGGTGGCGCCGCGGGGCAACACGTCTGCGCTGTGGCGCGGCGGCTCGGGATCGAGCGGGTTCTCCTGCATCCCCTGGCAGGCGTGCTCTCGGCGTATGGGATCGGCGTGGCCGAGTTGGTCTGTGATCGTCAGCGCGACGCGGGAAGGCTGCCGCTCGATGCGGCGAGTGGGGCGGCACCTCTCGAATGTGCTGCGCTGCTCGACGCCTTGCAGGAGGACGCGCACGGCAGCCTGGCGGAGGAAGGCGCGGCGCCGGGAGAAATCCGCTTCGAACGCCTGCTCGAACTTCGCTATGTCGGGACCGAGACGCCCTTGCCGGTCCCGACCCCGAGCGAAGGGAAGAGCTGGGCGGACGCGTTCACCGAACTCCACGAACTTCGTTTCGGCTACGCGCGGCCCGGGCGAGGGATCGAGGTCGTCACGGCCCGGGTACGCGCATCCGTTGCGGAGCCGATTCCGGAGACCCTGCTCGCAGCACCTCCCTGGGCGGAGGACGTCGCGCCGCTACGTGAGGACGAGGTGTGGTTCGCGGGTACGGGCTGGGCGCGGACGCCCGTCTATGATCGCGACGCATTGCCTTGCGGCGCCTGCCTGGAAGGCCCAGCGGTCCTTCTCGAAGGGACGGGAACGATCGTGCTGGAGCCGGGCTTCCGGGCCGAGGTGGGGGAGGGCGGCCTCCTCGTCTTGAGCGATCGGGGCCACCAGGCAGCAGGCCCCCGCCGCGAAGATCTCTCCATCGCCGACCCGGTTCGCCTCGAAGTCTTCGGCCACCGTTTCATGTCGATCGCGGAACAGATGGGTGCCGTGCTTCGCAACACCTCGGTCTCGACCAACATCAAGGAGCGTCTCGACTACTCCTGCGCCGTCTTCGATACCCAAGGTGGGCTCGTCGCCAACGCGCCGCATATCCCCGTCCACCTGGGCGCGATGGGCGCGACCGTGCGGGCCGTGAAGGCCGCACTTCCGGAGCTCCTGCCGGGCGATGCGCTGGTGACGAACGATCCCTCGGCAGGGGGTTCGCACCTGCCGGACGTCACCGTCGTCTCCCCCGTGTTCGTCGATGACGTGCTGAGGTTTTTCGTCGCCAGCCGCGGGCACCACGCCGATCTCGGGGGCAAGACGCCGGGCTCGATGCCCGCTGATTCGCGCAACCTCGAAGAGGAAGGTGTGGTGCTCGAGCCGTTCCATCTGGTTCGAGGTGGACATTTCGACGAGCAGGGCGTTCGTCGCAGGCTGGCCGAGGCGCGCTACCCCGCCCGGAATCCGGATGACAACCTGGCGGATCTCGAGGCCATGGTCGCCGCCAATCGTGCTGGCGATGCGCTGCTCCTGCGCATGGTCGCGGAAGTCGGCCTCGAACCCGTCCTGGTGACGATGGACCAGCTGCAGGCGGCCGCAGGGGGCAAGGTCGCCCACGAGATCGGCAAGCTGGCGGACGGTGAACATCATTTCGAGGACGCGCTCGATGATGGGACGCCCCTCTGTGCCACCCTTGGCGTGGACGGGGAAACCCTCACGATCGATTTCGCAGGCACCGGCGCGGCGGTCGATGGGAACCTGAACGCGCCGCGGGCGGTGGTCGAATCCGCTGTCCTCTACGTGCTGCGTTGCCTGGTCGCCGAGCGGATCCCGTTGAACGGCGGCTGCCTGGCGCCGGTTCGGCTGCACATCCCGCCCGGTTCCCTGCTCGATCCTCCGCCCGGCAGGGCGGTCGTCGGCGGCAACGTGGAGACCTCCCAACGGGTGGTGGACGTGCTGCTCGGCGCCATCGGCCAGGTGGCCGCCAGCCAGGGAACGATGAACAACCTGGCGTTCGGGGGCGAGCGCTTCGGCTACTACGAAACCCTGGGCGGAGGGGCGGGCGCCGGGCGCGGCTTCCGCGGCGCATCCGGGGTGCACGTCCACATGACGAATACCCGCATCACCGATCCGGAGATTCTGGAGACGCGCTACCCGGTGCGTCTGCGGCGTTTCGCGTTGCGAAAGGGATCGGGAGGCGCGGGGCGTTGGCCGGGCGGTGACGGACTCGTGCGGGAGCTCGAATTCACGGAGCCGGTGACGGTCTCCCTGCTCACGGAGCGGCGTGTGCGTGCGCCCTACGGGCTCGAGGGCGGGAAGTCGGGAAAGCCCGGACGAAACGCGGTGCAGCGTTCGGACGGGAGCCTCGAAGCACTCGGTGGCCGCGTACAGGTCGATCTGCAGTCAGGCGACCGGCTGATCGTCGAGACACCCGGAGGCGGGGGGTTCGGACAGGACTGAGGATCGGTGGGTCTAAGGCGTGTTCTTCCGGCCCGGTGCAAACGTGCGTTGGGCCTCACAGCGGGCCTTGGAGAGGGTGCCGGAGAAACAAGCGGCTTCGGTCTCCTGGGCCGGCTCGTCGCCCACGGCGAGAAGAGAGCAAACCGCGTTGAGGCGCAGGCGGGCCACGTTCTTCGTGCAGGCCTCGAGCGCGCGCTTGTTCGCGCTGGATTGAAGGAGCGCCGTGGAGGCGCCCCAGGTGCGACGCCCAGTTTCCGGATCGACCGCCAGGGCCATGGCCTTGGTACCGCCCTGGGAGGCGTAGATCTCGACCGCCTGGGAAAGGCTCGTCGGCGGACTTCCCTTGCCGAGGGTCGTGTTGCAGGCGATTGCGGCCAACAGGGAGAGAAGCAGGGGCAGCGCGGTCTTCACAGGGGTTGCCTCACGAAAAGGCGGAACGTAGCAACCGGTCGCTTCAAACAGATTGAACCGCGCTGGAACGACGCCCGACTCCCGATTTGAGAGCGGCCCAGGAGGGTCGCCGAAAATCACAAGGAGTCTTGATCATGCGACGTTTTCTTTCCCTCATCTGTGCAGCATCCCTCACCGGCCTGGCGCTGGCGCCCGCCGTCCAGGCCGGAACCGCCAAGATCCATCGCGCGTCGCGGCACGTGGCCGTGCAGGCCGCCCCCGCGAAGCAGTTCCGACCGGCATCGCCCCAGTGGAAGCACGCGAGCTGCACCACCCAGGGCGCGACCGAGTTCCCGGCCATGGTGTTCCGCAACACCGACACGGTCGCCTTCCCGGCGGGCAGTTCGATCATCTGGCTGAACGGCGGCAAGATCGGCGAGTTCGCGCTGACCTCCAGCCTGGCACCGGGCCAGAGCGTCGTGGGGCCGAGCTTCGAGGCCTACTCGGCGCCGGGTCACCCTCACAGCTGCAAGGCCGTAGGCAAGATCTAGGAAGTCGCTGCTCTCGGGTGGCAGGCCAGCTCATCTCGTCTGCCCCCGAAAGCGCGCCATGTGCTCCTCCCCGAAGTCACGGACAGCGGCGTACTGGTTGTGGGCGCGGCAGCGGAGGGCGATGCCATCGATCGAATGTGTCCCGGTTCGGGCCCAGGGCTCGAGGTGGTGGAACTCCAGAAACTCCTGCGTGCCGCACCGCAGGCCATTCGAAGAGATGTAGCTGCAGCGCTCTCGATCCCGGTGCGCGACCGCCCGCCGGATCGCAGCCGGGATCTGCCGGGACGGCGCTCGATTGGAGCGGGAAGCGGGTTTCGGCTTCGAGACTGCAGCGAACTTCTGCTTGCGAACTTGATCGAGCAAGAGAGCAACCGCCTGTCCCAGGATGCTCGCGAGATCACCATCCGGGATTTGATGGCGCATCAACGCGCGAAGTTCCTGCAGCTGTGCGTGAAGCTCGTCGCTTGCAGTGAATGACACGTGGTAACGCTCTCCGCCGAGTGGCGTGCTCGTGCTACGCGCCTTCCTCTCAGGCGCTCCGCCCCTGGGCGCACGCACACCTGGACCGATGCCAATCTCCTGCTTCGGTCGCGATTCCCCGGCCCGATCCACCGTGGCCACAACAGCGTTCCCTGTCGGCCGGGGCGAAGGAACCCGGCGTACACGATCCGCGACATCTGGCTTCGGCTGCCGATCGGCCAACAATCGCTTGATCTCGTCAGCTGTCTTGTGTTTCGCCGCCCGTATCAACGGCCCGCAGCTTTCTTTGGTCAGTTGCGCTGCCAGCAGGCTCACGGCCGTCACATGAAGCTCTCCGCAGCGAAGCGCGTCGAGCAGCTCCGGGTGGCTTCGAGTGGCTCGGGCCGCTCGAATGCGCTTGTAGGCAGCGGCCTCCGAGAAGTGCAGGTGCTGGACGCAGTAGGCGAACATCGAAGGGCACGCTTCTTCGAGGTAGAGCCGCCGCGAATCAATCTCACCGAGGTGAACGAGCAACTCGACTTCGAGCGAGCGGCCCTGCCGAATCAATGCATGCGTAGCTACTAGCAACTCCTGATTGGCGAGATCTTCGAGAGGACAGCCCATGACTCGACTCCAAGGGACCGACGGGGCGAGGTGGAGCCAACATAACATGGTATTCGGGCGACTTCTGTGAGCGTGCGTCGATGCAGATCGCAGGCATGATGCTCGATAATTCTCGCTCGAGGAGAAGTGCTTGCAGGCGTGCGTCTCGGCGGGCGAGGCGTATGGATTTACAACGAGCCCGATGCACGAGAAGAACGTTCTGGAAAGCCGTCAAGGCCTTTTTTGAGACGATTCGAAAACAAGCATGAGCTTCCATGGTTCGGATGCAACTGTCTTCAAAGACAGTTGGGTGCCATGGGCAATCTCCCTCGCTGGGTCCCGTCGTCGCTGCGTCGAGGAAGGTGGGCAAGAACGCAGGTCGATAGGCATGGGTCGAGGTCAAAGGGCGCTCTGTGCGGCAGCAGGAAGCGCGACCAGAAGAACGAGCGCGGCTGTGGCGGACCGGAAAGAATGCATCTTGGGACCTCTTCCGGGTTGGTTGGACGTGTGGAATCTGCGCCTGGGTTTCCGTTCCGAGGCGGTTGCTGACAGCCCTCCCCGTGGAAAGTCCCGGATCGCAGTCTTGAACCCGGCATGCTCACGTGTTTCCGGAGTTACGAGGGCGTGCCGCCCAAGGCGAACGCGGCGAGGTGAGGAGAGTGCAGGGCAGAGCCCTGAGCAGCGCATCTCCCTGTCAGGCGCTATCGGGCGGAGCTGAGACGGCCTCGCTTCCGGTAGGCCACGCCCGCTCCAAGCAGCCCGAGGAGCCAGGCGGGAGACGGCTCGGGAGTCGCGACAACCTCGAAGAGGTCGATCGTGATGAGGCAATCCGAGAGGTCGACGGTTTGGCTGCGTCCGCAGCTCCCGCCGGTCCCCGGAAACCTACCCTCAGCGACCCAGAACTCGAACTTCCCGAACACGTCGAGGCTCTCTCCCGAGACGAGCGCGTGCGGGGCCCCGGTCGAGAGGAGCGCGGGGCCCAGGACTGAGCCCGTCGTCGTCAGCTCAGTGGGTGCGGGCCCCGCCACGAACGCGATCGTCGAGAAGCCCAAAAGGCTGGCCGGAACGTCGAAGCTTGCTGAGAAGTCGATGTAGAGCTCGAAGTCCCAGGAGGTCGGCGTTCCGTTCGTGGCGACGGAGATGTTTCGGATGCCGTAGGTCCAGCGGTTGTCGATGACCTCCGACACCAGCTCCGCCGACATCTGCAATCCACCGAGGTCGAAGGAAAGGTCCGGGGCGGCGATAGGGAAGTAACCTCCCGCGGTTGTGCCGCAGCCTGGGTTGCAGAAGACGCCGATTTCCGGCGGCCCAGAGAGTGGCCCCTGCTCGAAGCCAGCCGAGGTCCAGCTCACGGGCACGAGGGTGATCGCAGCAGCAGGAATGGGAATCAGGGCAAGGGCGAGGATCAGGACGAATCGCAGCGGCACGGATGGCTCCTTCTGGACCCTTCCCAGAGGGGATGTGGGAGCTGGAGGCGAATCGTGTCATTCCGACGTAACGCCGGATGTCGCGGTCGCCCCGAATGCACCGCCGCATCCCAGGATGCCATCACCGCGGATAAGACTCTCGCTGCGCCTCCCACTCCGCATGGCTGACTGAAACTCCGCCACGCGCGCTGCAAACGGGCCACATCCACCAGGGGTATGCCACGGAGAAACCGGGAGAGCCGTTCGATGCGCATCTGGGTCAAGTTGATTTCGCTCATGGCCCTGGTTGTGGCTATGGCCACCAATGCCAACGCTGCCGGCACCACCGGCGGTAGCTTCAGCTTCGCCCTGTCAACCCTCCCGCCTGTGTCGGTGAGTGGCAAAGGTCCCGGCAGCGGCGCTGGCGGGACCATCACGCTAGGCGCCACGCCCTTCGGGACCGCCGCTGCCAGGATCCCCGAGGCCGCGACCTTGTTGCCTCCGCTCTCCGCGCTTACCGCGTTGATCGTGGCTCCCACGAACTGCGTGTTCAGTGCGGGCGGTGGTGGCGGCGGCGGCTTCGGCGGCGCGTGCGGGCTCGGCGGAACCATCAACGCGCTGTCTCGCGGTGCACCGATCATGGTCGTTCCGGCCTCGCCCCTCGGCGGTTCGACCCGGTTCCGGTTTGGTCCCTACGGCCGCTACATCGATCCGCAGGTCTGGACGACCGGCGTCGCCACGATCACGATCAACGGTGCCCCGTTGACAACCGGCAACGCGACCCTGCCAGGCGCCGTGCTCACCATGGCCGGCTATGACATCCGGACCGCGGGCGGAGCTGGCACCGTGCAGCTCGTCGCTCCGGCCGGACTCATGAGTACACTTGAAGGGGACTTCCCATTGTTCGTGTCAATGACGCTGGTTGTGAATACCTACGAAGAGCCATGGATACCGGTGCCGGAGCCCGGAACCCTGCTGCTGTTGGGATCCGGCAGCCTTGGCCTCGGACTGTTCGGCCGGAAGAAGCAACAAGAACGCGCGTAGCGTTCGCGGCCAGGTTCCTTGGCTGAGTCCAGGTCCGCCCGCATTCAACGTCGAGCGAACCAATCGCTCGAACCGGGGGAGATCCCGGCGGATCTCCTCGCTCGGATCGGCGAGCGCCCGTAGCTCTGGCTCACCGCGGGTGCGGTCTCGGGTGGGTTGGCGAGAACCCGAGCATCGACGGTGGGTTTGTGGTGAGCGCGGTAGGGCTCGAACCTACGACCGGCGGATTAAGAGTCCGCTGCTCTGCCAACTGAGCTACGCGCCCACGCGACGCGGATCGTACGTACCCTGGCCCACGCACGCAAACCTGTCGCGGCCTCGAGGATGGGCCGGAGTTAACTTCCCTCGGGGGTTCCGCTATGGTGCTGCGCTGCGCCCGATGACCGGGCCCCCCGGCGCACCGGTTGGCGGGCCGTGCCGGGGTGGCGGAATTGGTAGACGCAGTGGCCTTAGGAGCCACCGTTCTTTGGACGTGCAGGTTCGAGTCCTGTCCCCGGCACCACCCTTTCGTCCCTTTCCTCGAGGACACTCCATGAGCGAGAACGAGACACCGTCCCTGGCGGTCGAGACCACCGAGACCAGCCCCATCCTGCGAACCCTCCGCGTCGAGCTGGATAGCAAGCGCGTGCGCAAGGCGATCGACCGGGCGTACAAGGATCTGGGCAAGACGGTTCGGGTGCGCGGCTTCCGGCCGGGCAAGGTTCCGCGGCCGGTCCTCCAGAAGATGTATGGCGCGTCGGTGGGTCAGGAGCTCGAGCAGCAGCTCGTGCGCGAGACGCTTCCCCAAGCCATCGAGCAGGCGGGCCTCGATCCCGTGGCGGAGCCCCAGGTCGAGGCGGATGCGCCGGTCGAGGGCGAAGCCTTCGCCTACACCGCCACCATCGAGGTGCGGCCTTCGATCGAGTTGCCGGAGCTGGTCGGATTGCCGGGCACGCGGCCCCCGATCGAGGTGACCGACGAAGAGGTCGAGAACGAGATCGAGCAGCTCCGTCAGCGCCGGTCGAGTTTCGAGGATGAGCCGGAAGGCGCGGAAGCGGCCGATGGTTCGTTTCTCACCATTGACTATCTCGGCAAGATCGACGGCGAAGCCTTCGAGGGCGGCACCGCGGAAGGTGCGACCATCGAGCTCGGCTCCGGCCGGATGATTCCGGGCTTCGAAGATCAGCTGGAAGGAATGGCAACCGAGCAGGAACGAACGATCTCGGTGACCTTCCCGGACGACTATCCCTCGGAGGATGTGGCTGGCAAGGCGGCGACCTTCGACATCAAGCTGACGAAGTTGCAGCGCAAGGTCGTGCCGGATCTCGACGATGCCTTCGCCAAGGAGGTCGACGAAGAGCTCGACGGAGTGGACGCCCTGCGCGAGAAGCTGCGCGGCGACCTGACGGAGAGCCGGGAAGGGCAGGCCAAGGACGCGTTGCAACGCAGCGTCATCGATTCCCTGATCGAACGGACCGAGTTCGATGTGCCGCCCGGCATGATCGAGCGGCGCCTGAACCAGCAATTGCAGCGGGCGCACCAGCAGCTCGGCCAGTCGATGCCCGAAGAGGAGCTGCACCAGCGCCTGAGCGAATGGTCCGAGAGCTGGCGCCCCGAAGCCGAGCGGGATGTCCGCGAGCATCTGCTGCTCGACGCGGTTGCCGACCACCAGGAGATCGAAAGCAGCGACGACGAGGTCACCGAGAAGATCGACGGCATGGCCCGGGATCAGGGGATCGACCCGGACCGGCTGCGAGGCGTTTACGAGCAGCAGGGCATGGGCGACGCGCTGAAGGCCCAGATCCGCTCCGACAAGGCGCTTGAATTCCTCCTGGCTGGGGCTAAAGTCGAAGAGGTTGCGGGGAGTTAGCCCCGTAGTTGCATCGTCTGAGCGCGCTCGATGCGGTCGCTGGTTCCATGGGGCCCCCCGCGCCCGCCACCCCCCGTTAGACTGGAACCCGAAGGACCTCTCCGGGCACTGACTCTCGGGGCCAGGAAGGGGTGGAGAGCCATGTCGCTGATTCCCATCGTAGTCGAGCAGGACCACCGCGGAGAGCGGGCCTACGACATCTATTCCAGGTTGCTGCGCGACCGCGTGATCTTCCTCGGTGGACAGATCCACGACGACATCGCGAACGTCGTCGTGGCCCAGCTCCTGTATCTGGAGTCGGATGATCCCGAGGCAGACGTCAGCCTCTACATCAATTCGCCGGGGGGCTCGGTTTCTGCCGGCCTCGCGATCTACGACACCATGAACTACATCCGCCCGGCGGTTTCGACGTTCTGCGTCGGTCTCGCCGCTTCGATGGGTGCCGTTCTGTTGGCCGCCGGCACGAAGGGCAAGCGCTACGCCCTTCCCAACGCCCGGGTGATGATCCATCAACCCTGGGGAGGCGCTCAGGGCCAGGCCTCGGATATCGATATCCAGGCCAAGGAGATCCTGCGGATGCGGGATCAGTTGAACGGCATTCTTGCCGATCATACGGGACGAAGCCTGGAAGAGATCGCACGGGATACCGAGCGCGATTACTATCTTTCTGGAGAGGAGGCGCGCGAATACGGGCTGGTGGATGTGGTGGCGGCGGAACGGCCGCAACCGAACGTCAACGGGGCCGGTGGGAGCGCGCCGAACGGGGGAGAGAAGACGTCGTGAAGAAACGGGACGACAACGCGAACCTCTCGTGCTCTTTCTGTGGGAAGGGCCAGAAGGAGGTCCGCAAGCTGATCGCGGGCCCCACCGTCTACATCTGCGACGAGTGCATCGAGCTCTGCAACGACATCATCGCAGAAGAGTATGGCCAGGATGAAGCGAGCGCCCCGACATCCCGGGTTCCGAAGCCCCAGGAGATCAAGTCGACCCTCGACGAGTACGTGGTCGGGCAGGACGCGGCCAAGAAGGTTCTTTCGGTCGCCGTGCACAATCACTACCGGCGCATCGAGAACCAGGGCACGGTTGGCGATGTCGAGCTGCAGAAGGCGAACATCCTGCTGCTCGGCCCGACCGGTTCGGGCAAGACACTCCTGGCCCAGACGCTCTCGAAGATCATCGACGTTCCCTTCACGATCGCCGATGCCACGACGCTGACCGAGGCCGGTTATGTCGGCGAAGACGTCGAGAACATCATTCTCAACCTGCTCCAGGCGGCGAACTACGACGTCGAGCGGGCCCAGCGCGGCATCATCTACATCGACGAGATCGACAAGATCGCCCGCAAGAGCGAGAACCCGTCGATCACGCGGGATGTCTCCGGAGAAGGAGTGCAGCAGGCGCTCCTCAAGATCATCGAGGGCACCCTTGCCAGCGTGCCGCCCAAGGGGGGCCGCAAGCATCCCCAGCAGGAATTCCTGCAGATCGATACCTCGAACATCCTGTTCATCTGCGGTGGTGCATTCGTGGGTCTCGATCAGGTGATCCAGAAACGGATTGGGGTGAAGGGAATCGGCTTCGGCGCCGATGTACAGACCAAGAGTGATCGAAATCTTGGGGAGACCCTGCGCGCCGTGCAGAGCGAGGACCTGTTGAAGTTCGGCTTGATTCCGGAGTTCGTCGGCCGGGTGCCGGTGCTGGCGACCCTGGATGAACTCGGCGAAGAGGCCCTCGTGGATATCCTCACGAGCCCCAAGAATGCGCTGGTCAAGCAGTACCAGAAGCTCTTCGAGTTCGAGGAGGTGCACCTGCGCTTCAGCGAAGGTGCGCTGCGCGCGGTGGCCCGCCAGGCGTTGGAGCGCAAATCCGGTGCCCGCGGCCTTCGCTCCATCCTGGAAGCGGCCATGCTGGATCTCATGTACGACATCCCGTCGCGCGACGATGTTGCCGAGTGCGTAGTGAACGAAGAAGTGATCGAACAGGGTGCAGAGCCGTTGCTGGTCCTCAAGCAGGAGGCGGAGTCGGCCTAGCGCCACCGCCAGGAGACCCCATGTCTTTTTTCCGGAGCGATGATTCCAGCGGAACCCCCCCGGGCCCGGAAGGCCCCGAGTCTTCCGACGGCAGCTCGAAGGTGGTCCCCCTCCTTCCGCTCCGGGACATCGTGGTCTTCCCGAGCATGGTGGTGCCGCTCTTCGTGGGGCGGCCCAAGAGCATCAAGGCCCTCGAGGACGCCGTGGCCGGAGGCCGAGAGCTGGTGCTCTCAGCTCAGCGCGTGGCATCGAAGGATGAGCCCGCGGAAGACGATCTCTTCCGGCTGGGAACGCTCGGTACGATCATCCAGCTGCTTCGCCTGCCCGACCAGACCGTGAAGGTGTTGGTCGAGGGCAAGGCCCGGGCACGCATCCGCTCCTTTACCCAGGACGAGCCGTTCTTCGCCTGTGAAGTGGAGCTGGTCGAAGAGAGTGAGCCCGAAGGCTCCACGGTAGAGGCGTTGGTGCGCAGCGTTCACGCCACCTTCGAGAACTACGTCAAGCTCAACAAGAAGGTCCCCTCGGAGGTCCTCGGCAACATCACCCAGCTTTCGGCTGCCGGAAGGCTCGCCGATACGGTCGCTACCCATCTGAACCTCAAGATCCAGGATCGCCAACGGTTGCTCGAGTTGGTGGATCCGGGCAAGCGCCTGGAAGAGGTCTACGGCTTGATGCAGGCCGAGATCGAGGTGCTCGAGGTCGAGAAGCGCATTCGCGGGCGTGTCAAGAAGCAGATGGAGAAGAGCCAGAAGGAGTACTACCTCAACGAGCAGATGCGGGCGATCCAGAAAGAACTCGGCGAACGTGACGAGTTCAAGAACGAGATCGCCGAGCTCGAAGAGACGCTTGCTGGCAAGGCGATGCCTGACGAGGCGCGCGAGCGGACCGAGAAGGAGATCCGCAAGCTCAAGATGATGTCCCCGATGGCGGCCGAAGCCACCGTCGTGCGCAACTACATCGACTGGATGCTCGCGCTTCCGTGGGGCGAGTACGCCGACGAGCACGAGGACATCGAGGAAGCCGAACGGGTGCTGAACGAGGATCATTTCGGTCTGGAGAAACCGAAGGAACGCATCCTCGAATACCTGGCTGTCCAGACCCTGGTCGAGACGATGAAGGGCCCCATCCTCTGCCTGGTCGGGCCTCCGGGCGTCGGCAAGACGTCGCTCGGCAAATCGATCGCACGTGCGACCGGGCGCGACTTCGTGCGCATCAGCCTCGGTGGCGTGCGGGACGAAGCGGAGATCCGAGGCCATCGGCGCACCTACATCGGCGCGCTCCCCGGCAAGATCATCCAGGGCCTCAAGAAGGCGGGCTCGGGCAATCCGATCTTCCTGCTCGACGAGGTCGACAAGATGTCGATGGACTTCCGGGGCGATCCCTCGGCGGCACTCCTCGAGGTGCTGGATCCCGAGCAGAACCACACCTTCAACGATCACTACCTGGATATCGACTACGACCTCAGCCACGTGATGTTCGTTTGCACGGCCAATGCGTTGCATCAGATCCCGCGACCGCTCCAGGATCGCATGGAGATCATCCAGCTCCCCGGCTACATCGAGAACGAGAAGCTTCAGATCGCCAAGAACTTCCTGGTGCGGAAGGAGCGCGAGGCGAACGGCCTGAAAGAAGGGCAGATCGAGTTCACGGACGCCGGCATACTCGAGATTGCGCGCTACTACACCCGCGAATCCGGGGTGCGAAACCTCCAAAGAGAGATCGCATCGATTTGCCGGAAGGTTGCCAAGCAGGTGGTGAAGGAAGGCAAGGACGCCAAGAAGGCGCGTATCACTCCCGCCGCCGTGAAACGCCATCTCGGGCCGCGCAAGCTTCGGCATGGCCAGGTCGAGGAGGATGATCGGGTCGGGCTATGCACGGGCCTCGCCTACACGGAAGTGGGAGGCGAGCTGTTGCAGACCGAGGTCGCGGTGACCCCGGGCAAGGGCAAGTTGGCCGTGACGGGCCGGCTCGGTGAGGTGATGCAGGAATCCGCGAATGCGGCCATGTCCTACGTTCGCCAACGGGCCAAACAGCTGGGCCTGGTGCCGGATTTCTACTCGAAGGTCGATATCCACATTCATGTGCCCGAGGGCGCGACGCCGAAGGACGGACCGTCTGCTGGCATCACGATCGCTACGGCGATCGCCTCGGCGCTGACGCGGGTTCCGGTTCGCTCCACCGTTGCCATGACGGGCGAGATCACCCTTCGCGGGCGCGTGCTGCCGATCGGCGGGCTCAAGGAGAAGATGATTGCGGCCCACCGCGGCGGCATCTCGACCGTCGTGATCCCGAAAGAGAACGAGAAGGATCTTCGGGAGATTCCGGCGGCCGTGAAGCGGAACATGGAGATCATTCCGGTGGAGCATATGGACGAAGTGCTCAAAGCGGCCCTCGCCCTGGACGATGTCCAGGGCTTCCTGCAGGACGGGGATCACTCCATCTCGATGATCTTCGAGGGCTCGGACGGACCCGGAGAGTTGGGGACGCCGGCCGGGGTCAACTGAGCAGCCGTTTCGGTGCTCTCATCGTGACCCTCCGAGATCGTTTTCGGAGGCTCCTGGCCTGGGGCGTCGCCCGCATCCCTGCGCGGATGCTCACCGACCGCCGG
Organism: bacterium; assembly: GCA_024228115.1. Taxonomy (NCBI): domain Bacteria; species bacterium. Next base: position 33,089 of record JAAETT010000699.1, on the reverse strand, counting down.
AATTTCGCCCTCTTCGAGCGGCGCGGCATTCACGTCACGAAGGTCCACTTCTACGACATCTTCGAGCGCAACAGTTGCCCCGAGCGGGAGAGCGGGCCGCGGGAAGATCTGGAGGAGTCGGGCCCTTCGCTCAGCTCGGCCGGAAGTGCGCGAGCAGCTGCTCTTCCTGTTCCTCGTGGTCGGCGATCGCCGTGGCCACGCGATCCAGGAGTTTCTCGCAGTCCGCGAAGTGTGCACCGGTGAAGGCATCCTGGACCTCGGCCAGCGCGCGACGGAGGGCTTCGTGCTCGCGGCTCAGGCGGGCCAGCTCGTCACCGAGGTCCGAGCGGAGGCCGTGAAGGGCGGGAAAATAGAGCTCGTCCTCGAGGGAGAAATGGGCTTCGAGGGCATCGTGGAAGTGTTGAAACGCAGCGCGCCCGTCGGGCACCCGCCCATGCCCGAGGGCATCGACCACCAGACCCCAGAGGGCGTCGAGCTTGCGATGCTGGGAGGAGATTCGCCTCGCCTCCCGGCTCATTCGCCTGAGGGTGCCGGGCTCGCGCATCAGATCCGGAAGCCCTGCGATTTGCGCATCAGTACTCGACCTCGGCCTCCAACTCCCCGCCCGCACCCTCGGAGATGCGTAGCCTCGTGAGGCAGGCCATACAATATACCCGATCACCCGCTCGCAACTCCCGATTCGAGCGGACCACGACCTTGCAGACCGGGCAGAGCACCTCGTTCGGTTCGAGCTCGTCGCCGGGCCCTCCCCACTTTCGGTAGTACTTCCGGTACTTTTTCGGTACTTCGTTGAAACCCCGGTCGTCCAGCTCGTAGCGGCGTCGCGTCTCCTTCGAGCTCATGCGATGCCGAGCCTTCCAACGGCGCCCAGGTAATCCCGGCCAAGTTCCGTCCGCTCTTCGGCCGGCGCGCCCAGATCTCGAAGAGCGAGATCGAAGGTCTCCAGCACGAGCGGGTCGAGCTGCTCCCGAACGGTCACGAGTCTCGCCGAAGCCTCGGGATTGGCCTTCAGGCATCGGCCCAGCTCGTTCTCACCGAATCCGATGTGGCGTCTCTCGTCCTTGATGATGCCGAGCAGCAGATCCTGTGTGACTGGATCCGTCTGTGCCGCGTGATGACGGAAGACGGTGAACTCCATCGCTTCGAGGATCACGTTCTGGGCGAAGAGCGCGCTCAACCACTCGCCGTTCTCGACGAGCGTGAGCAACTTCTCCTTGAACGAGAGCAAGCTCGGATGCGCCCGGTTGGCGATCTCCGTCTCCGGATCCTCCACTCCCAGTTCACGCAGGCGATGCACCAGGACTTCGAGATGGCGAGCCTCGTCGACGGCCTGGGTGGCGACGAAGATCTTCGACGCCCGGTTCGGAGCCACCCGAATCAGCCCGCCGGCGCCCTCGAGGGCCGCAGTCTCTCCGACACAATAGTTGCAGAGCGTGGCGATCAGGCGGTCGCGAACCTCAGGCGAGAGTTCGCCGGTGTCGAGATCCGCCCGGTGGCCCCAGGGGCGATCGTCGAGATATCCACGCACCGACTCGAGCCAATGCTCGAAGGAATGGACACGTTCGTGAAAGGCGTCCGGGGGCAGGTCGTGCAGCTCACCACCGGCCCCCGGGTTCTTGGGATCCATGCTCAGGGCCGAGCCGGTGTCTGGTACTCGATGCCGATGCGCTCGAGTCGGAGCTTGAACTCCTTGAGGATCGTGTCACTCAGCACCGCTTCGAGTTCTTCCGGCGAAGCTTCGGCGAGCTTCACGCCCTGCCACTCCGCGTCGGTTCGCTTGGCCCCGTGATCGGCCATGATTTCTTCCATCTGTTTCGGGCTCGGACCCTTGGTGAACTGGGATCCGAAGGTGGCGAGCATGTGGTAGGACATCTCCTTCTGGAGCTTCTCCACATCGGCTTTGCGCTCGGGATGCTCGCGGATCAGGGAACCGATGCGGTTCTCCCCGAAGCCGACGTGGCGTCGCTCGTCGGCGATGGTGCCCGAAAGGATGTGGGCAAACTTCGGATTGGCTTCTCCGTTCGCCTGGTGGAGCATCTCGAACACGCGGAACGCCATGCCTTCGAGCACGATGTTCTGTCCGACGACGCCGGCCACGAAATCCTTCTTGTCCACCTTCTCGAGCAGCGCCTCGGCGAATCTCACCAGGTGCGGGTTCGCCCGATCCTTCAGCACGTCTTCCAGTTCCTTGGGCTTGACACCGAGGTCGTACAGACGCTGGGTGAAGATCTCCACGTGGCGGGCTTCGTCGAGGGTCTGGGTCGCGAGGAAGCGCTTGCTCGCCTCGTCCGGTGCTGCGTTGATCAGGCCCGAGGAGGCGGCCAGCGCGCAGCGCTCGCCCATCACGAGCTGGACCGTCGTGTCGATGGACTGCTCGCGGAGGGCGTCCTCTTCCATCAGCAGGTCGGGCTCGCGTTCGCCCGCCAGGTGACCGTACTCGGTGTTCTCCAGGTAACCCTGGGCGGCGGACTCGAGCCAATGCTGGATGTCATAGCCTTTCAGGAAGTCCGTCACGTGGGGTCTCCTTGTGATGTGTGACGTGAGCCGGGCGCTAGCGCCGTTCTCGGCGCTTGTCGCGAAGCTTGTGGACCTCGCGGGAAAAGACCTCGAGTGCGTCGTGGAGTGCAGGCTCCGGCTCGGAGGCGACGCCGTGGGCGACCAGTTCCGCGCGGCGGGCCTGGCAGCGGATCGTGACCTTGCGCGGGCCGTGGCGATGGTGCGCGTTCGCAGCTTCGACATCGACCCAGATGTCGATCAGATCATGATGGCCCTCTGCAAGCCGTTCGATCCGCTCTTCGGCCGCTTCACGATTCGCATCCGCCAACTCACCCGGGTTTCGCCAATGAACTTCCATGCCCCAGAACAAAGCAACTGGCATGCCATATGCGTGGGCTGGAAGGGGCTCACGACAGCATTCGCCGGTTCCTCGTGCCCCAGTTTGGGTCATGCCGCCCCGCTCGGTCTCCCAGCGTGCGGGCCAACTGGCGCCATGCGGGCCCGGGTCTTGCTATCACCTTGCTCCATGTACAACGACGCCCGATCCGTGTCTCGCCTCGCGAAGAGTTGTCTTGCCCTGCTGGGCGCCCTGGCTTGTGCTGGAACTCCCGCCCCACCATCCGAACAAGTCATGAGTCACCCGTTCCTGATCGAGCAAGGCGCTAGCGACTTCGCGGAGAATTGCGCCGCCTGCCATGGCCTCGACGGGCGGGGTGGTGGGCCTGCGGCCGCCGCGATGATCGTGCCTCCGGCGGATCTCACGCGGATCGCTGCTCGCAGGGACGGGACCTTTCCACGGCTCGACGTTGCCTACGTGATCGATGGTCGATTCGAGCTGAAGGCCCACGGCAGCCGCGAGATGCCGGTGTGGGGGCGCCGTTTTCTCGTCGGGCTGCCCGAAAACGAATCTGGCGATGCGATCGTTCGCGGAAGGATCGAGGCATTGGTCGAGTATCTGGAGTCGATTCAGGTTTCCCCGGAGTAGACGCAGAACTCCCCCGGATCACGATCGCTCGCGCCTCGAGGCGGGCCGCCTAGCGGTCCGCCAACGCGAGTTCCCGCAGTTCGTCCAGCCAGGTGGCCACCGCTGCGGGCAACTGGGTGCCGCCGGAGCCGGTGTAACCCGCGATCGTCTCTTCCTCGAGGACCAGGTAGGCCTGCCGGGCGAACGCCGAGCCCGGGGCAGTGCGAATGGCTGCTTCCAGATAGGCTTCCGGTGCCGCCAGCCAGTAGGAGTGCGCTACGCGCAACTCAGCCAGGCCGAGCAGGTAGTAGGCCTCGGCGTTGTCACTCGCGGCCAACGTCTGGCGTGCCAGTGCCCGATTGAGCAGGCTCGAGACCACCAGGTCATGGACGAGCGTTGCGCGGTCCGCGGGGAAGCGTCGCAGGGCCCCGGCCTGGGAGGCGACGCTGCGGGCCTCCTCCAGCTCCATGCCGGGCGGCGCGTCGACGCGAAGGGTCGCGAGGGCGTCGATCCAGTTCGTGGCGAGATGATCGAGGTAGGCCGGTAGCGTGTTTTCATGCTGCCATCGATCCAGGGTGATCCGTGGCCTGGCAAGGTCTGCCCGTACCCGGATGCTCACGCGCAGGTAGTCCGAGAGGAAACCGCCGAGATCGAGCTGTGACGGGCTGAGCGTCGGATCGGCGATCAGCGATTCCAGGCTGGCGAGTGCCCGATCGAACTGGCGGGTGGCGATCTCGAGTCTGACCTGTTCGCTGCGCGCGAGGCCGCTCGTGTCCACGGCCTCGTAGAGCGAGCGCCCCAGATCGGAGGTTTCGGTGCTTGGTAGGCGGGAGTGGCAGGCGACGCAGTCATTCACGAGCTCGCCTAACAGAAAGCGCGCTTCCTCCGTTCGTCCTTGCTCGAGACGCCACTGGATTTCCGCGGAGTCTCGTGAGAGCGCGTGGCTCATATGGGCGAAGCCGGCGTCGCGCTCCATGCCGTGGGCCTCCAGGGCGCCGGTGCTCTGGCTGAGCTGCGCAACGGCCCGGTCGAGGGCGTCCTGGTTCTCCGGTGCTGAAAAAGCGTCGGCGCTGAGGCTGAGCGGAAGGGCCACCTGAAGCGCTGCCACGATCTCCGCCATCGTCGCCCGGGTCTCCGGCGGCTCAGGAATCGTTGGCGGTGCTTGTTGGCAGGCGAGGAGAAAACTCGCAATCACGGGCCCGAGCTGGGACCAAATGCCCCAGCGAAGGGATGCGTTCATCCGCTCAATTCCTCCAGAATCGACATCAGGTCGAAGGTCGAGATCACGCCGCGGAGCTTACCTTCTTCCTCCACCCAGACCCGATGGATCTTGTATTCACGGAGGGTGCGGGCCACCTCGGCAATCGGCGCCTCGGGCGCGACGGTCACCGCCCCCGGGGTCATGATATCGGACACCGTTCGCTGAGCGAGTCGGTCCTGGAAGTCGGCGGTGTCACCTGCCCAATCCGGCGCTGAGAACTCCAGGAGGTCCCGCAAGTAGTCGCCGTCGGTCGTGGCCGTGTCGCGCTCGTCATGGACCGCACGGAGCAGGTCGCTGCTGGAGATCACGCCGGCGATGCTGCCATCGTCCTCGAGCACGGGCGCGCCGTGAATGCCTTCCTCCACGAACAGGCGGTGGGCGTCGGCCAGGTTGGTCTCGGGGCTGACGGCCACCACCGGATTGCTCATCACGTTCTTGGCTACGAGGTCCATGGTCGTTCTCCTCCTGGGCGATCTACGGGTTCGATTGCACGGGGCGTGCCAGCTTCGGCCTTGGCACTCGACGTGCAGCAGAAGTCCTCGTGAAGGGTGACGCATTCTACCTCGATCGCTTGGCCGAAGGGCTGGCTCGGGCGGAGGCCTACGTCGATCTCGCGGGTGCGGGAGACGAGGTCGAGTGGCTCCAGACGCACCTGTCCCATGTGTTCCTCACGGGGGATCGGGTCGCCAAGCTCCGCAAGGCCGTCGATCTCGGGTTCGTGGATTTCGGGGAACGCGTGGCGCGCAATCGAGATTGTCTCCGCGAGTTGGAGGTCAATCGGCGGCTCTCTCCGGATGTCTATCTGGGCGTAGCGCCCGTTCTGGAAGGCCCGGAGGGGGTGAAGCTCGGAGCGCTGGATGCGAAGGTGCTCGATCCGGGCAGAGAGCACGTCGTCGTGATGCGTCGGCTTCGCGCCGAGCGCGATGCCCTTTCGTTGTTAGGCCGCGGAGAGCTCACTGCCGCGCACCTGGATGCCGTCGCCAAGCGTGTCGCCGGCTTCCATGCGAGCCATGGTCTGGGAACGCCTGCACCCTGGTCCGCAAAGGCGTGGCAGGACCGGGTTGCGGCACCGATGCAAGACAACCTCGTGATCTTGAAGGATCGCCTGGGCGAGAAGGGGACGAAGGGCCTTCGGGAATCCACCGAGGCTGCACTTGCCTCCCGTTCGTCCGTGTTGGAGCAAAGGCGAAGGGAAGGGCGCGCGGTCGACGGCCATGGCGACCTGCACCTGGAGCATGTGTGGTTCGAGGGCGGCCCCTCCGATCCGCGGGTGATCGATGGACTCGAGTTCTCCGACGAGTTGCGTTGTATCGATGCCGCCTCGGAGGTCGCGTTCCTCGCGATGGACCTCCACTATCGCGGCCACCCCGGCCTCGCTGAGGGTTTCCTTGCGCGTTATGCGGAGCGCGCGGACGATTTCGGCCTCTACGAAGTGGTGGACTTGTACATGGCGTATCGGGCGGCCGTGCGGGGCAAGGTTGCCGCCATCGTCTCAGGAGATGAGGGGCTGCCCGAAACGAGGCGCCAGAACGCAAAGGAGAGTGCGAAACGACACGTCGCACTTGCCGAGCGCTTGCTCGGGCCGCCTATGAAGGCACCGCTCCTCGTTCTTTGTGGCACGGTCGGGTGTGGCAAGAGCAGTGTGGCGCGAGAACTCGCAGAGGCGCTGGGCGGAGTGGTCATCGCTGCCGATCGGGTACGCAAGGCAAGCCAGCGTTCTTCCATCCAGTGGCCGAGGGGCCGTTCTGGCCCGGACCAGGGGCTCTACACGCCCGCTCGTCGGCGGGCGGTCTACCGGGCGCTCTTCGAACGTGCGGCTTCGCCTCTGGCTGCAGGCCGCCCCACGCTCCTCGATGCCACGTTCGCTACGCGTCGTCAGCGCCTCGCGGCGCGCAGGCTCGCGGCCCGCTGGGGAGCCCCGGTCTACCTGATCGAGGTCCGCGCGGGGCGCAATGTGGCTCTTCAACGTCTGGCCCGGCGACAGCGAAGCGGGAAGGGCCCGTCGGATGCCGGGCCCGAATTGCTGGGCCATTCGATACGGGGATTCCAAGCACCGTCGGAATGGCCCTGGGCGCAGCGTTTCGTCGTGAGGACGGATCGGCCGGGTTGGAGGCGCGAAGTCATTGCCCTGGCACACGCTGTGCTTAGACTTTCAGCGGATGGCAACCAAGGAGATCGCAATGTCGAAACTAAGTGAGTTCCTCCAGGAAGAGATGAAGGGGCTTCAACAGCTCCGGGACGAGCTCCGGGTGCAGAGTGAGTTGGGTAGCATGGAGGCCCGCGACCAATGGAAGGGTCTCGAGCACCGATGGGGCGAGCTTGAGGGTAAGCTGAAGCTGGTCCGAGAGGGAGCCCAGGACGATGCCGCGGAGATCGGCGAGGCCGTGAAGATCCTCGCTGAAGAACTCCGGGCTGGCTTCGAGCACCTGCGCAGCCGCCTCTAGGCAGGAACGAAAGGGCACTGATGTACGAGTTTCTTGACTACCGGGTTCTCGATGTCATGACGAAGGATCCTGTTTTCGTCGCCCCGGAAACCTCGCTTGCGGAGGTCGAGGGGATCCTCGAGGAGAAGGGCTGGAATGCCCTGCCGGTGGCAGGTGACGACCGCCGGCTGGTCGGTTTCGTGACCCAGCTCGATCTGCTCGGAGCGTTCCGGTTCGGCGATGAATCGACGCTCCCGGCCTACGAACGGATCATGAAGGGGCCGGTTTCGGGTGTCATGACTCGCGATGTCACGACGGTGACTCCGCGGATGCCTCTCACGCGGGCGCTCGAGCGCATGCTGGAGCAACGCAGCAAGAGCTTCCCTGTGGTCGAGGATCACATGCTCGTCGGGATCATCTCGAGGCGTGACATCCTCGAGGCCCTTCGCCGGGCAGTGAGGGGGGAGGTGGCTGAGGGGCCGATCTGAAGTCAGGCCAAGGCTCGCCTTGACACAGATCGGTTCCGGGCCATCGTTTGACCCGATGCCGGAAATCGAACTGGAACGCGAACTCGCCTTCTTCGAGTACGGACCCGAAGACCGCGCGTTGCTAGGTGGACTGAAACCCGTGCTCGAACAGCACGCGGAACGCCTGGTGGCGGCATTCTATCGCCACCTGCTCTCGTTTCCGGAAACCCAACAATTCCTCCGGGATCCCGAGGTCACCAAACGCCTTCTTCGCGAGCAACGGCGCTATCTGCTGAGCCTTGCTGGCCCGGAGGTGGACGCCGCCTATGTCCTCGATCGCCGCCGGATCGGCGAGATGCACGAGCGGATCGGCCTCGGGCCGCGTTGGTACGTCGGCGCCTACAGCCTCTATTTCGGGCTCCTCACGCCGCTCATCTGCGAGCATTCCGCCGGAGATCCGCTCAAGAGTGAGCGGCTCCTGGTGGCCCTCCAGAAGTTGATGAATTTCGACATGCAGATCGCGATGGAGCGCTACATGGCGCGCCGAGAACGCGATCTGAAGCATTTGAATGATGAACTGGCCGCGGCAGGGCGCCAGCTCGCTCGCGATCTGGAATCGACGGGAATCGAGCTTCGTCAGACCGCGGAGCGGGCTCGGGCAGCCGAGCGGCTTGCCTCCATCGGTGTGCTGGTGGCGGGCCTGGCTCACGAGATCGGCACTCCGATGGGCGTCATCCGGGGGCACGCCAAGCTTCTGGAGCCGGCCGTCCAGGGAGACGACGCCAAGTGGCGGTTGCAGACGATCCAACAGCAGATCGGGCGCATCTCCCGCATCATCGAGAGTCTGCTCGGGATGGCTCGCCCCCAGCGCTCACGCCGGCTGCCGGTCGAGCTTCGCCCGCTGATCGAGAACACCGTGGCGTTTCTGAGGGAGAAGTTCAGTCGCCGGGGGATCGAGCCGCGGCTGGAGCTTGCGGAGTTGGGCTCCGTCGCCGGCGACCCCGAGCGGCTGCAGCAGGTGCTGTTGAATCTATTCCTCAATGCCGCGGATGCGATGCCCGAAGGCGGCGACCTCGTTGTCAAGCTGAGTCAGTGCGCGGAAGGCGAGGCCGAGATCCAGGTCTCGGATACAGGCCCAGGCATCGCTCTCGAGGATCCGGATGAAGTCTTCGACCCGTTCGTCACCACGAAGGAAGCGGGTGAGGGCAATGGGCTCGGTCTGTCGGTGGCGCACGGCATCGTCGCGGAGCACGGTGGCATGATCGAGGTCGCCAGCTCGGATCGGGATGGGACGGTCTTCCGGATCATGCTTCCGTTGATCCAATAGAGCACCAGATCTCCCCATTTGCCCTCGATGAAGTGTGTCATAATAGGACATTTAGGGGCTGGCCTTCAGCATCTGGGCCCCTCGGCTGGCACGTACCCTGCTTCAGCAAAGCTCATGGCAAAACGACCTTTTCAGATTCTCGTGGTTGATGACGACCGCGCGATGCGCGAAATGCTGGTTTCGCTCTTCAAGGACCAGGGCTACTGGGTCCAGCAGGCCGAGACCGCAGACGATGCCCTCCGGCAGGCTGCAGAGTTCGACTACGATGTCGTGCTCTCGGATATTCGCATGCCAGGGCGGTCGGGCATCGAGCTCGTGGGCGAGTTGCGCAAGCTTCGGCCCGAGACTCCTGTGGTGCTTATGACTGCCTTCGGGACCATCGATTCGGCCATCGAGTCCATGCGCGCCGGGGCGTTCGACTACATCACCAAGCCTTTCGAGCCCGATGCGGTGGCCTTCGCGGTGGAGCGCGCGCTCGAGCGCCGCATGCTGGAGGAAGAAAACCGCCGCCTGCGCCGCGCCGTGGATCGCACGAGCTCGATGGGTGATCTGATCGGCGGCAGCCCCGCGATGCGCGAGATCTTCGCGTTGATCCGCAAGATCGGACACACCCGCAGCAGCGTGATGATCACCGGCGAGAGCGGCACCGGGAAGGAAGTGGTGGCGCGCACGATTCACTTCTCCGGCTCGCGTGCGGAGAAACCCTTCATTCCGATCAACTGCACGGCCATTCCGGAAGGCCTGCTCGAGAGCGAGCTCTTTGGCCACGTGCGGGGCGCGTTTACGGGTGCCCATGCCAGCAAGCGAGGCCTGTTCGAGCAGGCCGAGGGCGGAACGCTGCTGCTCGACGAGATCGGAGACATGGGCGCCGGCCTGCAAGGCAAACTGTTGCGTGTCCTGCAGGATCGCGAAGTGAGGCCCGTCGGCGGCAATCAGTCCGTGAAGGTCGACGTGCGAATCATCGCTGCGACCCACAAGGATCTCGAGTCCGAGATGCGGGCAGGCCGTTTCCGTGAGGATCTCTTCTATCGGCTGAACGTGATTCCGATCAACATTCCCCCCTTGCGCGAGCGGCCCGAGGACATTCCGTCACTCGTCGAGGGCTTCACCGAGCGACACTCGGAAGGTTCGCATCGAAGTTTCACCGAAGCGGCGATGGAGCGGCTGAAGGCCGAACCCTGGCGCGGGAATGCGCGGGAGCTCGAGAACACGATCGAGCGGGCTCTGGCGCTTACCGAGGCCGATCCGGTCGACGCGGACGACCTGGCGCTGCCCTCGACCGCAGGCACGACCCCCGACGGAGGCGGCGATGGATTCCTGCAGCGCGCTGCGCAACGGGGGGTGCCGTTGGCCGAGGTCCAGGACCGCTATATTGATGCGGTGCTGGCTCACACGAACGAGAACAAGGTGCGGGCGGCACGAATCCTCGGCATCGACCGCAAGACGCTCTACAGGCGCGCAGAGCGCCGGCAGCGGGCGGTAGCGGCTGCACCCTCCGGACAAGGAGACCCTGAATGAAACGGCCCCAGAAGCTTCTCGTCGCGACCGATTTCTCCGACCCCGGCCGGTCTGCCGAGGACGCTGCGATCGTGTTGGCTTCGCGGTTCGGGGCCGAGCTCCATTGGCTGCACGCCCTCGAAGTGCCTCTGCCGATCTTCGAGCCCTATGCGGTGGCGGTTCCCGAAGCGACGATTGGTGCCGCTCGAACCTCCGCCAAGGAGAAGCTGGATCAGGCTGCCGCGCGCGCACAAGAGGCGGGTGTGGATGGCACGACCTATCTGGGCGAGGTGCCGGCTGCCTACGCGATCGCCGATCGGGCCAAGGAGATCGGGGCCGATCTCGTCATCGTCGGGACCCACGGCCATACAGGCATCAAGCGAGTCGTGCTCGGGAGCGTGGCCGAGCATGCCGTCAAGCTCGCGCCTTGCTCGGTGCTCACGGTGAAGGACGGAGCGCTCGCCGAACCCGCCAAATGCATTGTCGTCGGGGTGGATTTTTCCGAGGGTGCAGCGGAGGCTCTCGAGACGGCCGTCGATCTGGCCCAGGAGTTCGGTGCGGTACTTCATCTCGTGCACGCCCTCGATCTCCGCATTCCGTTCGTCACGCCCTACGAGGTGTCGGTGCCGGACAACGTGATCGAGCGCGCTCATAGCGAAGCGGTGTCCAAGCTCGAGGAGATGGCCCAGAAGATCACCGGTGTCGACGTGGTCAAGCACGAGGTACGCAGCGCTCCGCCCTCCTTTGCACTGATCGACGCGGCCGCGGATCATGAAGCCGATCTGGTCGTCACAGGATCTCGGGGCCTGACAGGGTTGAAGCACATGGTGCTCGGCAGCGTGGCCGAACGCACGCTGCGCAGCGCCGCCTGCTCGGTGTGGACGGTTCGACCGGACGCCAGCTGAGCGGCATGGTGTGGGTGCTTCGACTGAGGGCCGCCTGAGCCGTCGCCCGGGTCTCCGCCGGCGCGTTTCCTTCCCCCTGCTGGTGCTCTACGGCATGGGCACCACCGTGGGCGCGGGGGTGTATGCGCTCATTGGAGAAGTGGCCGGGTTGGCGGGGCGATGGGCGCCGGCCGCATTCGGGCTCGCGTCTCTGGTGGCTTGCGCGACGGCCCTGGCATTCGCTGAGCTCTCCTCACGTCACCCCAAGGCGGCCGGAGAGGCGGAGTATGTTCGCCAGGCCTTCGCGTGGCCCGCGCTCGCACGGGTCGTGGGCCTGGCCGTCATCCTGGCGGGCATCGTCTCTGCCGCCGCGGTGACGAACGGATTCGCGGGCTACCTGGGTGCGCTCATCCCGACGCCTCCGTTGCTGGCGATCACCTTTCTCAGTATCGCGCTCGCTGGCGTTGCCGCGGCCGGAGTGCGCGAATCGCTGTGGGTGGCCGGCGGCATTACCGTGCTCGAGGTGGGGGGCTTGCTGGCCGTCGTGATCGCCGTCGGTCTGGCTGAACCGTCGTTGCCCATCGCGGCGACGAGCACGTCAGCGGTTTCGGTCGCGGCTGCAAGCACCTCCGCGATTCCGATCGCCGGAATCGTCAACGGTGCGACGCTGGCGTTCTATGCGTTCCTCGGCTTCGAGGACATGGTGAACGTCGCCGAAGAAGTGAAGGAGGTCCGGCGTACGTTGCCGCGGGCGATCTTGTGGACCCTGGTCCTCACGGCTGCGCTCTACATGGCGGTTGCTTTCGCTGCCGTGGCGGCCGTTCCTACCGCCGATCTCGCGGCTTCCAAGGCGCCCCTCGCGTTGGTGTACGAGCGGGCGGTGGGCAGGGAGCCCGTCGAACTCGTGACGATCGGTGCGTTGGCCATGATCAACGGCGCTTTGATCCAGATCGTCATGGCCAGCAGGGTTCTCTACGGGCTGGCGGATCGCGGGTTGCTTCCCTCCGTGTTCGGTCGGATTTCCGCCCGGACCGGGACGCCCTGGATCGCAACCTGTGCCGTCGCAGCAACGGTCTGGCTGCTCGCGGTGGCGTTTCCCCTGGCTGGCCTTGCCCGCGTCACCGCGCTGCTGGCTCTCGGCGTGTTCGGCGTCGTGCATGCATCCCTCTTCGTGTTGCATCGCCGCCAACCGGCGAACGGCGAGATCTTTCACTGTCCCCGCTGGGTGCCCGTGGCGGGCGGCTCATGCAGCCTCGGCCTGATCGCCCTCGAGATCGTCCGAAGGCTCGAATGACCTGGAAGGGACGGCTCCCAGATCGAAGAACCATCGCCAGGCTCGCAGCCAGGCCTACGCGTTGGCACATACGTTGCTACTCATGAGACAAGCAGACAGGAGGAACGAAATGGAACCCGCGGAACGTCAGGTGGCGTCGGTCATGGCCAAGGATTTCGTGTCGGTCAAGGCCAAGGATCAGCTCGATTTCGTCGATGACGTCATGAATCTGGGCCGGATCCGACATATGCCCGTCCTCGACGGGGAGCGGCTCATCGGTGTCGTTTCCCAGCGCGATCTGCTGGCGGCGTCTCTCTCTCGAGCCCTCGATTTCGAGGCTGGCCAGCGACGGAACTTCATGCGCTCCGTGGTGGTCGAGGAGGTGATGACGCCCCAGCCGATCACCGTCGGCCCGGACGTCAGCCTGCGCGACGCTTCTCGGCTGATGCTCACCCACCGGATCGGCTGCTTGCCCGTCGTGGACGAGAATGGGCGCGTGGCCGGCCTGGTGACCGAAACGGATTTGCTCCGCGGCGCCTATGCCGAGGAAGCCCCTTCGACCATCAAGTGACGGAGCAGGTCGCTCTCCGTCAGCAGACCGACCAGCTTCGGGCCAGCAGGCGTTGCCTGCACGACGCATAGGTGTCCCCAGCGTGCATCTCCGAGGCGTCGCACCACGGTGGCGAGTTCCGCCTCGACCTCTTCGATCTGATCGGCGGAGCTCATGACGGCTTCGACGGGTACGGAAAGTGCGGCCTGCAGGCGGTCGAACAGAGAGCGATCGGGCGCGTCTTCTGTGAGCGCTCGAGCGATGCGGTCGCAACAACTGACGAATGAGAGTGAGCCGCGCAGCAAGCCAGCCTCGTCCACCACCGGCAGTGCCCGGAGGCGACCCAGCCGCATGACTTCCACCACCGAGCGGATCTTGATGCCTGGCGAGGTCGTCACGACGTGTCGGCGAAGTAGCCGCGCGACCACATCGTCGGGGAAGCCGGCAGTGATCACGCTTCGGAGGGTCCCGGTGGGCGAACCGCCATCACGGGGCACGGGGCCATGCGCAGCGTGCGTTCGGTGACGCTGCCGAGCAGCACATGGGCCAGGCCGGTGCGGCCGTGGGTTCCCATCACGATCAGATTCGCACCGATCTCCTTGGCGACAGCGGCGATATTCTCCGACGGCATGCCAGGGGCCACTCGGACACCAATGGTCACCCCCGCTGATTCGGCTCGATCCCTCCATGCTTCGAGGGCCTCGACGGCCGCATCGCGTGCCTCGTCGACTTCGCCCTCGGTCATGACGGCGGAGTACGGATAGACCTGCTCGTTCAGGACGAAGGCGTGCAGGAGCGTCAGCTTGCCTCCGTAGCGCTTGGCGAGGTCGAGGGCTTCGTCGAACGCCGCGGCAGCGCCGGCCGAAAAATCGAAAGGCACAAGAATCTGGTCCAGCTGCATGAGCCGTCGTTTCGCAGGATTCATGCCAGGGGCCTACCGCCACGATTCGCGCGCAGGGGGACGGAGAACGTCGAGGTGCCCCCGAGAGAGTCCCAGAACGCCCCTCAGGTCCCGCGCCGCCTCGTCTGCGGTCGCTTCCCGCGGCACGCTGATTGCTCAGGGGACGGGAAAGGAGGAACCTCCGCCCATGCATCTTCGAGATCACGACCGGATGCCCACGGTGGCTGCCGTGATGACGTCTTTTCCCTACTTCGCTGATGCCAGCGAGAATCTGGCCCAGGTGCGGGAAATGATGGCGGAGCACGACGTTCGCCATCTTCCAGTCAAGCGAGACGGCAGCCTGGTCGGGGTGATCAGCCGGCGGGACGTCGATCGCCTGGTGAACCCCGCGCTCCCGACGGCCGGCTGGGAACGCATCCGCGCCGAACAGGTGATGACCCCGGATCCCTACGTCGTCGCAATCGATGCACCGTTGGCCGATGTCCTGGAGGTGCTGGCGGAACGACGCATTGGCACGGCACTCGTGGCCAAGGAAGACCGTCTCGCGGGGATCCTCACGCTCACCGATGTGTGCCGTGTGCTCTCCGCGCTACTTCGAGAACGCTACGAGGGGCCGCAGGTCGCCTGAGCTCGCACCCGCACCGCGGGGGCGGAAATGGGCCGGCGAGTGCTTCCCGGGGCGATATGGGTCAGGTCTTCCCTCCAGCCCGGGCTGCGTTCCGGTCCACGCGGCACGCGTCTTGCTCGTCTCTCAGGGCGTAGGGAAGGAGGCTTTCATGTACGCGGACTACGAGCATTTGAACTCCCGGGAGCTGGGGTTCCTCAATCTCGAACGTCCGGATTCGCCGCTTCATGTAGTGCGCGTCCAACTCTTCCCCGCCGCGGGGCTCTCCGATGATTCCGGCCGGGCAGCCGTGGACCGGGTTCGCGAGCGGGTGGCGGCGCGCATTGGCGATTTGCATCGATACCGGCGCGTTCTGGCAGAGCTGCCCCTCGAGAGCCGGCCGATCTGGGTGGACGCGGAAGACATCGATCTCGACTTCCATGTGCGTCACCTGCGTCTACCCCGCCCGGGTGGCGAGCGTCAGCTCAAACGGCTGATCGGGCGCATGGCGGCCACCCCTCTCGATCGGGCTCGTCCTCTGTGGGAGCTATGCGTGATCGAGGGATTGGAGGGTGAGCGGATTGCCCTCGTCACCAAGGTGCACGCCTGTCTCGATGATCCGGAGCAGCGCCGGGGTCTGCCCCATGCGTTGCTCACCGACGAGCCTTCGGACAAGGCCGGACCGCCCGCCCACTGGCGTCCGCATCCTCAGCCAAGCCGCATCGAGCTGGCCGTCGATGAGCTTCAGGAACTGGCCCAGCTGCCGGCGGACTGGTGGGATCGGCTTCGTCAATG
The DNA here is from genome assembly GCA_024228115.1 of bacterium. Taxonomy (NCBI): domain Bacteria; species bacterium. Next base: position 17,647 of record JAAETT010000699.1, on the reverse strand, counting down.
GGTCGCGCCCGAGGAGGGCGCGCAGGGTCTTGGCGAGAAGGTGCGGGCCATGGGGCAGGCGGTCGCCAGCGGCCTTCACGCCGGATCCGACAGTCCCTTCAACGGCGACGTCGGCTCGCTGCGCCGCACGGATTGGACCCGCATGGACGCGGAGGCCATCGATGTCGTGGTGCGACGCTTCGGCGCGACGGTCGAGGAGATTGCACTCACCGTTGCTGCGGGGGCGCTGGCGCGATTCCTGGAGGACACGCGTGGAATCACGTTAGGCGGCTTGGATCTTCGGGCCCTGGTTCCGCTGGATCCGTCCTCGGTGGCCGCACGCAAGGGAGAACTGGCCTGGATCCTGGAGCTGCCTCTGGAAGAAGCGGATCCGGCCCGACGCCTGGAGGAGATCCGTCTGCGCTCGCGCAGCGAGAAAGCCCACGAGCAGGCGAGAGGCGCCGGTCTGCTGGCGGAGTTCGGGGCACAGGTTCCGGGAGCGATCTTCTCCCTGGCCACCCGCATACTGCGAAGCCGCCATCCTTTCAGCCTGGTGATCGCGACCGAGCACGCCAGCTCCGAGCCCAGGTATCTGCTCGATTCGCTTCTCGAGCAGACGATCTCCCTCGAGCCCGTGACCCATGGCCTGGCTCTCAGTATCTCGTTGGTCTACGGCCTGCACGGCCTGACCTGGGGATTCAACGCCGATTGGGAAGGCTTCCCGGATCTCCATGAACTCGTCCTGGCGACCGAAGATGCCTGCGCGGAACTCGTCCGGGTCGCCGGTGGGAGCCATTCGAAATGACCGGGAAAGGAGACCCGCCCGTGGAGCTGCGACCGAGTGAAGTGCGTCGTCTGGTTCTCGAGGATCACGCCCGTCTGCGTCTCCGGCTTCGGGACCTCCGGGCCGCGGCGGAGTGGGCGGCAACGGGAGACCCGAGCCGCGGCGCAGAGCTGTTGCGCGAAGCCGAGCTCTTCGCCGAACGTTTCTTTCGCCACCTCGATATGGAGGAAGTGCAGCTCGTTCCGCTGCTTCGAACCATCGATGCCTGGGGAAATGAACGCGCAGAGCTGGTTCTCGAAGAGCACCGGGAGCAGCGTCGCCTCCTGCTCGGTTTCGTCGAGGACCTCCGCGATCCCCACAACGCACTCGCGCGCCTTGCCCGCGAGACCCTCTCCCTGATCTCCCGCATCGAAGCCGAGATCCTCCACGAAGACGAATCGGTCCTCTCCGAAGATCTCCTCCGGGACGACGTCATCGCCCTCGATCCCATGGGAGGCTGAGCGCCCCCGCGCCTGCGTCTAGCGGGTGCGGGCCCAGAGGAGCGCGGCCGTGAGGAGCAGCAGCTCCGGGAGAAGCAGGCCGAGGCTCTGGTACATGGTGAGTGTGTTCTGCAGCGCGAGGGGAAATTGCATCTTTCCCGAGATGCCTTCCTTCGGGCGGATCGTCAGGCGGGGTGTCTGCTCGGCGGCCCAGTGGACGGCGTTCACGACGAGATCGAGATTGTAGAGGGCGCGCAGGTAGTGGTTGGAGGCGATGTCGGCGTCGCCGAAGGCGACGATTCGGGTTTGCCCGGCCTCCCTCTCGTAGCTCCCGGCGACGACCAGGGGCCAGTAGTCGCGGTTGACGCCATCCGGCTCGGGCGGAGCCTGGTCATGGCGCAGCGCCTCCACGTCCGGCGTGATCCAGGAGCGCGGGCTCGCGAAGGCGATGCCTCGGATCCGATCCCCGATCTCGGGTTTGCGCAGATGGAAGCTGCCCACGCCCTTGAAGAAGGTCATCCGATTGCCGCCGAGGCCGCGACCGACCGGGTGAGACGAGCTGTAGCGATAGACGAGGGGTGCCAGACCTTTCGGTACGCCTTCGAGTTCGCCAGAAGCCGGGTCGACCACGACGCCCGGGATCGATTCGAGCCCCCACTCCGCCAGCACCGGTTCCAGGCCACCTTCGACACCGGGCTCGAGCATCGCCACCAGGCGGCCGCCGTTCCGGAGGTAGCGGCGCAACGCGGCCAGGGCTTGTTCGGGGAGGCCTCGCTCCGGGCGAACCCATATCACGACGTCCGCGTCGGCGGGGATCTCCCGGGCGGCGGCACTCACGAACTGCTTGATCGCATAGCCCTCGGTCCGCAGCGCCGCGGTCAGTCCCGAATAGCCCGTTTCGCCCATGTCGCTGAAATCGCCCTCGCCGGCTCCGCGCGCCACATAGACGGTACCGCTCTGGAGTTGGCGCAAGCGGAAGAGCGCCTCGAAGAGGGCGCCCTGGGTCGGCCGCTCGACCGTCTCATAGCGTTCCTTCCCGTCCTGCCGCACGACGAGTACGACGGTGTTCGACGAGCCGATCGCATAGCGGTCCTCGTCCTCCGGGTGGTCGTCGATGTTGCGTTCGTCGAACTCGAGGCAACTCTGGCTGCCGAGGGTGCGCAGCAACACGCGGGTGGAGCGGATGCGCGGATCCTGGGCGTCGAAGTAGAGCCTGGCTGTCAGCTCGAAATCCTCGCAGAGATCGTCGAGCGCAACCTGCAGCGCCTCCGCCACTTCGTATTTGTTCTCGAAACTCCAATCGAGTTGGACGCTACTCCAATTGGCAGCCCTCTCGATGGCGAAGGCTGCGACGAACGCCAGGATCACACGGCCGACGACGATGAGTGTGGGCCGCCGGAAGGCCGGTGCGCTCGCCGTCCGCACGCGAAAGATGGCGTGCACGAATGCACCCGCAAGCAGCAGGGCGCCACCGAAGAGGTTCAGCTGGCTGAACCAGGTGCTCTCGCTACTGCCGGAGAGAGCCGCCGCGCCAAAGGCCAACATCACCAGGCCGCAAAGGATGACGCCGCGACTCATCCTGCGATTCGCTTCCAGTCCAGAGCGGAGCGCGCGAGGGCATAGGCGACGATGGATGCGCCGAAGAAGTACGCGAGGTTCGCGAGATTGACGATGCCCTCGGCGAAGGTCGAATAGCGTGGGTGCATCGAGATCCCGTCGAAGAAACGAGCGAGCGACTCGGTTTCCCGCAGGAAGGGCGTGAGCCAGCTCCAATCCCAGAGCACGTAACCGATCGCCCAGGAGGCAACGACGGCGATCAGCTGGCTCGATGTCCATGCGGAACAGACCAGACCGATCGAAGCCAGCGCGAGCGCCAGCAGCGTCAACCCGGTGAATACCGCCAGCAGATGCTGCAAGCCGACACCGCCCTGAAGGATGGCCATTGCCGGATACACGAAGCTGGCCAGCATCGCGATGATGACGAAGAAGTAGGTCACCGCGAATTTTCCGAGCACGATCTCGTTCGGTGAGAGCCGGGTCGTGACCAGCAGTTCGTCGGTGCCGCGCGAGCGTTCTTCCGCGAACACGCGCATCGTGATCATCGGAATCACGGCGATCAGGGTGAGCCCCAGGTTCTCCATGACCGGGAAGAAGACTGTATCCCGCAGGTTCACGTGATCCGGGATCGTATCCGTCTCGAAGCCACCCATGGTCGAGGATTGGAAGAGGAAGAGGATCTGGTTGTACGCGCGCAGGTGGTCGAAGAAGATCAACCCGGCGACGAGCACGATGAGCGTGAGTACGAGATAGGCCAACGGCGAGCCGAAGAGCACCGCCAGTTCCTTCTTCATGAGCGCGCTGATCCTCGTCATGCGGCTTCGCCTCGGAAAAGTGCCAGCGGATCGTTTCCGCCGAGCACTTTCTGGGTCGGCCCTTCGGTGACGAGGCGGCCCTTGTGCAGGACGGCCGCGCGCTCGGTCAGCTCCCGGGCTTCGGTCAGGTCATGGGTGCAGAGGATGAGCGTGTGGTTTCCGTGGAGGGATCGGAGGACCTCGCGCACTTCTTCCTGCTGGAGCGGATCCAGCCCGCTGGTCGGCTCGTCGACGATCAGGAGCGGCGGGTCGTGAAGGAAGGCCTGCGCCAGGGAAACGCGTTGTTGAAAGCCCTTCGAGAGCTGGCCGATCCAGCGCCCGGCCACCTCTTCGAGATGAAAGCGGTCGATCACCTGTTCGACGGCCGCCTCCAACTCGGAACCCACGAGATTCCGGGCCCCGCCCGCGAAGCGGAGAAAGGAGCGCACGCGTAGATCCGGATAGATGCGGGAAGTCTCCGCGACATACCCCAGGCGTCGTCGAACCTCGGAGGGCTGGGTGGCTGGCGAAAACCCATCGACCAGGAGCTGGCCCGAGGAGGGCAACAAGACTCCCGTGACGAGGCGGATGAAGGTCGTCTTGCCGGCACCGTTCGCGCCGAGCAGCCCAAACGCCTCGCCTCTTTCGATTCGCAGATCCAACGTTTCGAGGGCCACGTGGGTGCCGAAGTGGCGAGAGAGCCCACGCGCTTCTACGCGAACGCCCGCCTCTCGGGCGTCGCTCGCTTCGGCCTGTCCTTCGCTGCTCAACTTCTGGGCCCCGTCCGTTCCTCGATACGTCGGTGGTGGCTCTTTCGTTTCGTGCCCGGCATGCGTTGGAAAGACACCGGGAGCGCCGGGCCCGATCCAACGGCGGTCCGTCCGGGGCACGGGCCCGATCCAACGACGGTTCGTCCAGGGCGCCGGCCCGGTGCAATCACAATCGCTCCAGGGCAGCGAAGAAATCCGGCCAGGTCTTGGAGACGCAGCCTGGATCGCGGATCTCGACGCCTGGGACGCGCAGGCCGGCCAGGGCAAAGGACATGGCCATGCGGTGGTCGTCATAGGTCTCGATGGCGGCTCCGTGAAGAGGGGCGGGATCCACGCGTAGCCAATCCGGACCGGTTTCGGCGTTGGCGCCGAGCCGGCGGAGTTCCGTGCGCAGCGCGGCGAGCCGATCCGTCTCTTTCAATGGCAGATGCCCGAGGCCGGTTACCGTGGTGGGACCTTCCGCGAACAAGGCCACCACGGCCAGAGCGAGAATCGCGTCGGGAAACGCGTTGCCGTCCACCTCGACGCCTCGCAGCGGGCGTTCCGGTGGGCGCCGGACGACGATGGCATTCGGCTGACGCTCGACCGTACAACCCATCGCCTCGAGCACGTCGAGGAGGCGCAGGTCGGTCTGGCTGGAGTGATCGGGAATCCCGTCCACGCTGATTTCGCCGCCGGCGATGGCCGCTGCGCAGAACGGGTACACCGCGGATTGGGCATCCGGCTCGACGCGGTAGCTGCGGGCCCGGTAGCCCTTCGCGGCGACTGCGAGCGTGGCGTCGTCGCGCCATTCCACCTCTGCACCGAAGGCCCGCATCACCTCGAGGGTCAGCTCTACGAACGGGCGCGAGACGAGTTCGCCCTCGGCGAGGGTCAGCTCGACGTCCGTCTTCGCACAGGGCGCCGCAAGCAGCAGACCCGAGACGAATTGGCTGGAGCGGCGCGCATCGATGATCGCATGGCCGCCGGGCAGCCCTCCCCCGGCGATGCGCAGCGGCGGGCAGCCATCGGTCCCGAGGATCTCCACCCGCGCGCCGAGTGCCCCCAGGGCCTGGACGAGCTCACGAATGGGACGCGCTCGCATACGCGGGACGCCGTCGAGAATCGACGCACCCTCCGCCAGGGTGGCGATCGCCGTCAGGAAGCGGGCGGTCGTACCCGACGCACCCACGTCGAGCTGGCCAGCCGCCACGAGGGTGCCGCTCTGGCCCGCTACGGCCCAGGCCTCCGGGCCCCGGACCACGTCGATCCCCAGCGCCTCCAGGCCTCTGGCCATGGCCAGGGTGTCATCGCTCTCGCTGGCTCCCTCGAGCCGGCTGGGCCCGTCGGAGAGCGCCGCCGCGACCAGGGCGCGGTTGGTGATGCTCCTGGAGCCAGGCGGCCGCAGCTGGCCCTGGAGCGGGCCGCGGGGGTGAATCGGCAGGGGGTCGGTGAGCCGGGGCGCGGCCATGGCCGCCGGACGGTAGGCAAGCCCCCGCTCGTTGACACCCCTCGGCCCGTTGGCCACCCTTGGTTGCTGGGGCTCAGGGCGGCCTCGCGCCGCCCTGCCTGCCATGTGCGGAAGAGCTGTTCGGCTCGTGAGCGACCCCCTGGGACCCCTGCGGGCTGACATGCCCGAACCCCCATTCGAGAAGTCGAGGAGAGGCCGTGCCCCGCGTTCTGGTGACCGATGCGCTTGCGCCCCAAGGCCTGGAGGTCCTGGAGCAAGCTTCTGGCCTCGAGGTCGTCAACGTCCCCGGGATGACTCCCGGCGATCTGCTCGAAGCCATTGCCGGGGCCGAGGGGCTGGTGATCCGTAGTGGCACCAAGGTGACCGCCGATGTCATCGAGGCTGCCGACAAGCTGAAGGTCATTGGCCGGGCTGGAATCGGCGTGGACAACGTGGATGTCGCTGCCGCAACCCAGCGCGGGATCGTCGTGGTCAACACGCCCGAGGGCAACAACATCACCACGGCGGAGCACGCCATCGCATTGCTCGTTTCGCTGGCCCGGCACATTCCCCAGGCCACCGCCTCGATGAAAGAGGGGCTCTGGGAGAAGAAGAAATTCCAGGGCATGGAACTCTTCCACCGTGTGCTCGGCGTGATCGGCCTCGGCAACATCGGACACATCGTGGCCGATCGGGCCCGCGGGCTCGGCATGCGCGTGATCGCGGCCGACCCTCACATCAGCGCCGAAGTGGCCGCGAAGATGGATGTGGAACTCGTCACCGTCGACGAGCTGCTCGAGCGTGCCGATGCCGTGTCGGTCCACGTTCCGCGCACCAAGGAGACGACCGGGCTGCTCGGCGATGGGGCCTTCTCCAAGGCGAAGCCGGGATTGCTGGTGATCAACGCGGCGCGGGGCGGCATCGTGGACGAGGACGCCTTGTTGGCGGCGCTCGACGACGGGCGGGTCGGAGGCGCTGGCCTCGATGTCTTCGTGGAAGAGCCGCCGCCGGCCGACCATCCGCTGCTCGCCCACCCGAACGTGATCTGCACGCCTCACCTCGGTGCCTCCACCGATCAGGCCCAGCTGAACGTCTCGGTGGCCGTGGCCGAGCAGGTGCGTGACATCCTGCAGGGCGGCAGCGTGCGCAATGCGGTCAACGTGCCGTCGATTTCGCCGGAGCTGCTCGAGCAGGTGCGGCCCTACCTCGTCCTGGGCGAGAAGCTCGGCCGCTTCCAGGGGCAGCTCTGCCCCGGTGCGATCGAAGAAATCGAGATCGAGTTTGCCGGTGAGGTGGCCGATCTGCGCGTTGCACCGATCACGATTGCCGTGCTGAAAGGCCTGCTCGAATCGGTGAGCGAGAGGGTGAACATGGTGAATGCGCCCGTCGTCGCCCAGGAGCGCGGCATTCGCGTCGTGGAAACCAAGTCCAGCCGGCCGATGGATTTCGCCAGCGCGATCACCACCCGTGTGCGGGGCTGCACCGATCGTCTGATCGCCGGTGCGCTCTTCCATGGCGGCCAACCTCGCATCGTGCGCATCGATGATTTCATGCTCGAAGCGATCCCCGAGGGCTCGACCATCCTTCTGCAGAATCACGACCAACCCGGTGTGGTCGGGGCGGTCGGCGCCTGTCTTGGGGATGCCGGCCTGAATATTTCGCGTATGCAGCTTGCTCTGGTTCCTGAGCGAGCGGAGGCCGCCATGCTCGTGAACGTCGATCCCGCACCCAGCGACGAAGTCATGGAGCAGCTGCGAAACCTGCCCCACATGATCACCGCGCAACTCGTGGAGCTCGGAGCATGACCGCGCTGGTCGCCGTGGGCGCCCAGTGGGGCGATGAAGGGAAGGGCAAGCTGGTCGACAGCCTGGCGCTATCCGCCGAACTCGTCGTGCGCTTCCAGGGCGGGAACAACGCGGGCCACACCCTGATCGTGGATGGCGTGAAGACGGTTCTCCATCTCGTTCCTTCGGGAATCCTGCAGCCGAATACGCGGAACCTGATCGGCCCCGGCGTCGTGGTTGATCCCGCCGTGCTGGTCCACGAGTTGGAGGAGGTTCGCGCCTCCGGGGCGCTCAAGGATCCCTCGCGGGTCCGGGTTTCCGGGCGTGCGCACGTGATCGTCGATTGGCATGTCTCTCTCGACAAGGCGCGAGACGAGGCGCGTGCCGAAGCTGCGATCGGCACGACTGGCCGCGGGATCGGCCCTTGCTACGAGGACAAGGTCGCCCGGCGCGGCATCCGCATGGCGGATCTGCTGATGCCCGAGGCCCTGCGGGCCGCACTCGAGCGCTCGGCCAAGGAAAAGAACTTCGAGCTGACCCAGGTGCACGGTTGGCCGCCGGTCGATGTCGATACGGTGTTCGAGGAACTCGTCGCGCTCGGCAAGAAGCTCGAGCCCTACGTGGACCACACGGGCCGGATCCTCGATCGCGCGCTTCGGGACGGCAAGAACGTGTTGTTCGAGGGCGCCCAGGGGACGTTCCTCGATATCGACCACGGCACGTATCCGTTCGTCACCTCCTCGAATTGTGTTGCGGGAGCGGTCTGCGCCGGTGCAGGTGTTGGCCCCACCAACATCGACCGGGTGCTCGGCATTACCAAGGCCTACACCACGCGCGTAGGCGGCGGCCCGTTCCCCACGGAAGACGAGGGGCCGGGAGGCCAATGGCTCGGCGAGAAGGGCCACGAGTTCGGCGCAACGACGGGCCGACGTCGGCGTTGTGGCTGGCTCGACATGGTCGCACTCCGCGAGGCAGCGATCGTCAACGGCTTCACCTCGTTGGCCGTGAACAAGCTCGACATCCTGTCGGGTCTGGATGAGATCCCGGTCGCACGAGCCTGGAAGATCGACGGCAAGCTCACGGAAGACTTCCCGATGACCCTCGAAGAGCTGGCGCGCGCCGAGCCGGTGTACGAGATCCTGCCGGGCTGGACCGAGGATCTAACGGCCATGCGCGAGTACGAGGAACTGCCGGACAACGCCCGTCGCTACCTCGAGCAGATCGAGGCCTGGGTCGATGTCCCGGTGGACGTCGTCTCGATCGGGCCGGGTCGAGACCAGACGATCGACCGCAAGGATCTGTTCTCGGCGTAGAGCGCCGGAACGCGGATTCCTTACTTCTGTGGCCACCGCTCGACGGCCACCGCCGACGCGGGTGGTGAGCGTCCAAGGCTCGAAACCTGGTACAGGCTCGAGCGCCCCGGTTGCACGACCGGGTCGGTCCATCCTGTGTGAGCAGGGTCCGATCAAGGACTTCTGCCCGATCCTTCCGGCGCATCTCGCTTCCGGAAGGGAGGTGGATCGCAACGACGCTCACCATCCAACGAACGGTCGGCCCCGCCTCGGTCTCGTCCAACTCTCCACAGCGTCAGACTCGACCGCGACGGGGTTGGGGGTGGCATGCAAAACACTCTAGTCGAAGAAAAAGCGAAAATCAACACGAAAATGAAGACCGAGGCGAAAATCCAAAGTATCGACAGGTCAGTGGCCTGTTGGTAATTCCAGACCTGTCCGGATTCCGGGCCGTTAGCTCAATTGGCAGAGCAGGGGGCTTTTAACCCCTTGGTTCTGGGTTCGAGTCCCAGGCGGCCTACCACTCGGTTTCTTCCCGGCGGCGCTTGCCAAGACGTCACCGCGAGTTCCTTGACCCGGTTGCAAAGCGGCTGATACTCCCGTTCGTGGTCAACTCCCTCGCGTCCAATCCCTGGCTCTCGGAGCCCGCGGAGACAGCGCCCTCGCTCGAAGGCGATCTTCATGCAGACGTCGCCATCATTGGTGCCGGTTATACCGGGCTCTCGACCGCACTGGCCCTGCGCGAGGCCGGAGTTGACGTGGTGGTCCTCGAGCAGGATTACGCGGGTGCGGGCGCAAGCGGACGCAACTCTGGCCACCTTTCGACGACCGTCGGGAACCCGGCGAAGGTGCTCGTGCGCTCGCTTGGGGAGGCTGGCGCCCGCAGTCTCTTCCGCTTCTCCGACGAAGCGGTGGCGTACACGGAGCGGCAAATGCGGACGCTCGGTATCGATGCCGACTACGTTGCCAACGGGAACATGAAGGCCTCCGTGCATCCCGGCCACGATCGGGATCTGGAGGCTGAGGCTGCCGCCCGGCATGCGCTTGGAGCCCGCGTGGCATTTCTCTCCAGCGCTGAGTTGCGTGAGCGCGGGATTCCCGCTGCCTTTCGCTGCGGTCTGCTCCACGAACCCGGGGGAGTGCTCGATCCGGGCAAATACCTGCGCGGACTCTACGATGCTGCCCTGGGGGCCTCGGTGCGGGTCTTCGAGCGAACCTGCGTGAGTCGCATCGAAGATGGAGCACCTGTGCGCATCGAAACCGAGAGAGGCAGCGTCACGGCTGACGCGCTCGTGCTCGCTACCAACGCGTTCACATCATCACTCGGCCGCCTCGGCCGTAAGCTCGTTCCGCTGCGCGTCTGCTGTGTGGAGACGGAGCCCCTTTCTCCGGACGAGCGAAGCGCCATCGGCTGGAAGGAGCAGGAGGGGATCTCGACCACGCACATGATCCCCGAGAGCTACCGCTGGACGCCACGGGGCGGGATTGCCGTTGGAACGCGGGTGGTCCGCTACGCGTGGAACAGCACGCTCTCTACGAGCAACGACGCGGCGCAGTTCGCTGTGCTCGAGCGGGCACTGCGTGCACGTTTCCCGATGCTCGCCTCCACTCGCATCGCCGCACGCTGGGGCGGCTGGGTCGCCTTCACGACGGACACGCTGCCCCTGCTCGGGACGAGCGGCCCACACGGGAACGTCTTTCATGCCATCGGCTATTCGGGACACGGCATCGCACAGGGGACGTTCCTCGGCGCGATGCTCGCCGCGCGCGTACGGGGTGCGCGAGACGACCTGACGGCGCCGTTCGAACGCAAGGTATGGAGTTGGCCGGTCGAGCCTTTCCGCTGGATCGGCGCGACCGCCATCCTTGCTGCCGTGGGCCGCCTCGATGCGAGGACCGACCGCAAGGTCGCGGAGTTCGGGAACGCCGACGAATCGAATCAACTGCCGAATCTCGAGGCCTGATCCGACAGAGCTCTGGACTCCTGGGTGCTGCACTCGAGTCCGCTACTCGTTGGCGCCGCCCCGTCGCTCCTGTGCGGCCCCGCCACGGTAGCGCCAGACCCACCGGCTGCGAATCGGGGTGAAACCCGGAAACTCGGCGACCTGTTCGAAGAGCAATTCGTCTCGCAGAAATGCGATTCCGCCGGGCAGCTTGCGTTCCGCGAGTTTCAGGCGGCCGAGGTTGACGAAGAGCGCCTTGCCCGTGGTGTCCGCCTCGTCCATCAGTTTCTGGAGTTCGTCGAGATTGCGGACCCAGCGATGCAGCGGGTCGTAGTGGTAGGGCGGAGAGCTCCAGGAGACGGTCAGGATTTCGAGGTTTTCCGCGGCATTGGGGTCGAGGTTGGAGCGGGTTGCCTCGACGGATTCGCGGATCGGGAACCAGGAACGCTCGCGAAGGGTGTCGCGGGCGGGTTCGCCTAACAATGCGACGCATGCGAGTGCGAAGGCCGTCAGCAGGGCGCCGATCGCAAGGCCGCGCTGGCCGCGACCCAGTCGATCCGCTGTCCATGTGGCACCCAGAGCCACCAGCGCGATCAAGCCAGGGAGGAAGATCACGAAGTACCAGGTGTACGCCCGCGCGTTCGTCACCCAGAGCTGCAGGAGAGCCAACGGCCCCGGGAGGAGCAGCGCGAAGGCGAGCAAGCGGGCGTTGCCTCCGGCGCGAAACAGGCGGATGGCCCCGGCGGCCAACAACGCCAGCAATCCCGCGACCGCTGTCCAGACGAGAAGTGGGTGGAGGTCCGCCACGGCGCCGAGCTCCGGGTAGACGGGCCAGCCGCCATGTCTCCAGTCGCTTCCCGCCGCGAGGTGTGCCGCGATGTCCTCGAGGAAGGCCCGGGTGACCCACACCTTGGCGGTGGTCGACCCCGCGATGTAGTTCGCCAGCTGCGGAAGGTTCGGGCCCATCACGCTGAGCCAGAAGAGGCCACTGGCGAGGTTCGTGAGGAGCCAGCGGGCGAGCTGTTCCGCTGCACCGTCCTCGCGCCGGAGGGCGATGAGGGTCGCGCCGATCCCCAGGTTCATCACCGCGACGTGGTAGACGCAGATCGGGTAGGTCCAGATCAGCGCGGCCTGAGCTGCGCCGAGCGCGATCCAGCGCCGCCATGTTCCCCGCCGGAGCACGCCGAGGCCGCAGGCGAAGACGACGCTTCCGAGCAGCATGGCCATGGCATAACCCCGTGCCTCGGCCAGGTAGCGGAGAAGCCAGGGATGCAACGCCAGTAGCCAGGCCGCCAGTACGCCGGCCGTTCCGAAACCCGCCCGCCACAACAGCCAGGCGAGGGCGCCGATCGAGAGGACACCGGCTGCGAAGGCCGGCGCCCGGACGGCGCCTTCGGCGATCATTCGATCGTCGGGCTTGCCCCCCGACCAGGCGATTCGCGAGGTGAGCCGCGAGAGGATGGTGAAGCCCACGTGGTTGTTCGCGGTGGAGTAGGCGAAGAACGCGTCCGGCCACTTGAGGCGTTTGAACTCGTAGCTTCCGTCGCGCTCATCGATCTTCCAGCGTCCGACGATGTGGTTGCCCACCGTGTAGGCTTCGTCATCCCAGAAGCTCATGGAGAGCCGCGGAATGGCGAGCCCTCCTGCGACGAGCATGGCGAGCAATACGAGTGCGACGCCAACCCGTGAGAATGCGGGCGGCACGAAGGATTCTCGTACGTCCGCTTCAGCTCGCCCCAGCCAGCGGGGTACGCTGGCCAGCAGCGCAAGCAGGAAGACCGCACTTGCGACGGCGAAAGGCCAGCCGTAGCTCGCCCACCAGTCCAGGGGTTTGGGCTTTCGTCCCTCGGCTTCTCGGATGCCGATCCCCGCCTCGAACGGATTCTCCATGCCGAGGATGACCGCCAGCACGAGTACCAAGACCAGGCCGAGCCCGATCCGGACCCGATTCTCACGCCCGACCCGATTCCAACGGGCTCGCAGCATGCCCACCCCCTTCAACGAAAGGCCCAGAAGCGGGCACAGGATACTGAGGCTGGGCGGCTCCTCAACCGTGCCAGGGGGCCCCGGGGTTCTCTCGGATGTCGTTTCGTTACCCTGTGCCGCGGCTGGGGCGGCTCGTGGAGGGGTGCGCCCGCTGCAGTGAGGAGCAGCTGGGTCTTGGGGGAGAGCGGACGACGGGCAACCCGTGCCCTGGCTTGGATTCGCGGCGACCACATCGTCGATTCCAGGGAGCGCCGCGTGCGAGCGGTGCTCCTGCTGTTGCTCGTAGCGGTGATCGTCCACCTGGTGACGGGTGACAACCCCTGGAACGATGGCATCGCCAAGCGGGTGCGCAACGGGGATCCAATCCGTCCGATCGACTACTCCATCACCTACGGGTGGTGGATGGCCGCCGTGAACGCGGCGGTCTTGGGTTGTCTACTCGCGACTCACCGCCGTTGGCTCGGGGCCACTGTCTCTCTGGCGCCTGCGCGCCGAGGACGCACGACACCTCGCTGGTTTGCGCCCGTGGTAGCGGGGGCAGTTCTTGCAACGGCCTTTCTTGCGGCACCGCGGCTCGACGACAGCTTGTGGGGGGACGAAGAGTGGACCGTGTATCGCGCCATCGATGGCCGCTACGTAAAATCGGCTGAGGGCGAGATCGAATTCGAGCGGGTCAAGTGGCGGGATACGTTCTTCGACTACCGCAAGCCCAGCAACCACGTCGGATTCAGTGTGTTGTCTCGGCTCTCTCTCGGTGCGTGGCGCCTGATCGACCGTCCCTCCACCCGCATGGTGAGCGAACCTGCGGTACGCCTTCCGGCGTTTCTGGCGGGGCTCGCGGCCGTTGTCGCTCTCGCACTGCTGGTGCGCGAAATCGGCACTCCCCGGGCGGGTGCCCTGGCGGCCTGGGCCCTGGCGATCCATCCGTGGCATCTACGTTATGCGAGCGAGGCGCGTGGCTACTCCCTGATGGTGCTAGGCGTTCCCCTCGGCCTCTGGTTGCTCCTCCGGGCGGTCGAGCGCGGCACGTGGGGGCGCTGGGCAGCCTACGGCGTCACCCAATTCATGATGCTCTGGGCTTTGCCTCTGGCCGCCGTGCCCGTGCTGGTGATGAACGTTGCTGCGATGGCTTTGTTGTGGCGCACGACCGCCGACCGAGCCGAGGCCCCCACCCAGTGGACGCGTTGGTTCGTCGTGTGCGGGTTCGGTGCGCTCGTCTGGCTTCAGCTCATGCTCGGCAACATGGTGCTCTTCTCCAACTTCGTGGAACGCGAGATGATGGAGATGGGTGGGCGCTGGTTCGTCAGTCTCGGGGCGCATCTGGTCGCGGGGGTGAGCTGGGCGCCCGAGCGTCCCGAATACCATGAGCTGATCGAGGTGGCCCTGCAGTGGCCTCTCGTCTTTTGGACATTCGTCGCCGCCTCTGCTGCCATGATGCTGCTCGGAGCCGTGCATCTCCTGTTGGGCGGGATGCGAAATGCAACCACGGCGCTGGTGCTGCTTCTACCCGGGCCGCTGATGATCCTGCTCGCGATGCGGGGAGGCGACTTCCTGAACCCGTGGTACCTGCTCTTCGCCTTGCCGCTTCTGATCGGGCTGATCGCCCTGGGCCTGGACCGAGTGGCCACGCTGCTTCCCGAAGGCCGGATTCGGCAGGTGGGTGCTGCCGTGGTGATGCTCGCCTGGTTGGGGCTGCTGGCCTTCGTCAGCCAACCCGCTCGCCAGGCATTGCGCGCCACGTCGCTCGAGCCCGTTCGGGAATCGGTCCTGCTGACCCGTCCGACGCTCGACCCCTTCGATCCGGCGAATGACGCGGTGCTCACGGCGTCCTTCGAACGGCTACCGGACTACTACGATCCTCGTGTCGTGGCCGTCGACCGCCCCCGCGAGCTCCGGGCCCTCATGCGGCGCGCGGATGCCGAGGGAAAGGATCTGTTCGTGAACTACGGCCGCCCGAAATTGGCACGTCGGCGCCACCGCCAACTCGTCAAGATGGTTGGACGACGGGCGTTGTTCGAGCCGGTGGCGACCTTGCCCGGATTCGAACCGCGGGGCGTCCGCATCGTTCTGCACTATCGGCCTGGGTCCAATCGATGACCGAACGTCAGGGCACGCTCGCGCGCTGGAAGCTGGCGGCTTCGCGGGCCCGTTCGGAGGATCCGGTGCTGTTCTGGGTCCGGGTGATTCTGGGTGTGGCACTCGTCGTCCTGCTGGTGCTGGTCGCGACGGGCGATCCGCGTGAAGGAGTTGCCGAGCGCCTTGCCGAGGGCAAGCGTCTGCGCCCCAAGGACTACTGGCGCACCTGGGGCTGGGTCTTCTCGTTGATCAACCTCGGTGGCGTGGTCGTGTTGTTGGCGACGGTCCGCCGCTGGTTGGGAAGTGGGGTGGCGATATCGACGGTCGCAGCGTTTGCGCCGCCCAGGAGGCCCGGTCGGGCATTCGCCATCCTCGTGACGTTGGCGGTCCTTCTGGGCGCGGGCCTGGCCGGGCCGCGGCTCGGGCAGAGCCTCGGCGAAGACGAGGACCAGAACCTTCGCCAGTCGATCTACGGCGAATGGCTGCCGGACGGGAAGGGCGGCTACGAAGAGAAGCGCGTGGGTCCGCGAGAGGTCATGAGGTTCTACCCGGGCCCGAACAATCACGTGGCGCACTCGCTCCTGGCGCATGCGAGCATTCGCATCTCCCAGCTGTTCACCGGTGAGCCGAAACGTTTCGCGAGTGAAGCCGCGATGCGAATGCCGGCTTATCTGGCGGGGCTCGGCACCCTCGTGGTGGTCGCCCTCCTGGCGTGGCGTGTGGGCCACCTCGAAGCCGGTGTGTTCGCCGCGTTCATCCTGGCCATTCATCCGTGGTGGGTTCAGTACGCCTCGGAGGCCAGGGGCTACACGATCGCGATGCTGTTGCTCGTGGGGAGCTTGCTGCTCCTGCTGCAGGTGCTGCATCGGGGCGCCTGGCGAAGCTGGTTGGCTTACGGCGCGGTGCAGCTCTGGTTGTTGTGGACACTTCCGAGCCTGGTGTTCCAGGTGGCGGTGATGAACGTCGTGGCGGCGCTCTTGATCTGGCGGAGCCACCGGGGCACGCCGGCCCTGGTTCCGCAGTTGAAGCGCTGGTTCGTCGTGAACGCACTAGGGGCGATGGCCTTCCTCCAACTCATGGGTCCGAATCTGGCCCAGCTCGGGCAATACCTGGAGCGCACGCGTGGCACCCATGCGATCGGCGCGCGTTGGGTCCAGCAGGCGGTGACCCATCTGTTCGTTGGCATGCCGTGGAGGTATCCGAGTACCCAGGGCCTGGATCCGATTCATGTCGAACTCTCGGACCTGTTCCAGGCGTCGCCGGTTCTCGTCGTTGCCGTAGCCCTCGTGACACTCTTGGGTGTCGTTGGCGGCATCGTCCGTCTCCTGCGGGGAAATGGAATACGCCCGCTGCTTCCCGTGGTCTTCCTGCTTCCACCGCTCCTCGCGCCGATCGCGGGGCGGCTGGAAGGAGCCAACATGTATCACTGGTATGTGGTCTACGCGCTGCCGGGGCTCGCCCTGTTCCTGGCCGTCGGTCTGGAGGGCACCGCGCAGCAGTTGGGAAAGCTCGTTCCGCCCCGGGCGGCGGCGGCTGGCATCCTGGCTGGCTTCCTCGTCTGTTTCGGATGGCTGACCGAGCCGGCGCGGGAGGCCCATCGGGAGCGATCCTTCCGGCCTTCTCGGGAGGCGGTCGAACTGACACGCCCGGTGGAAGATCCGGTCGCGCCGGAAAACGAGCGCATCCTCACGGCGAGGCTTTCGGATCGAAAGATCCTCTACGACCCGCGCATGCTCAAAGTGGCCACGCTCGCGGAGTTGATGGCCCTGATGGGGGAGGCCGATTCGACGGGGAAGGCGTTGTACATCAATTCGGGCCGTCTCTTCCACAACCGCAGGCATCGGCCGGAAGTCTTCGCCTTGCTGGATGACCCCACGCGTTTCGAGTTGGTGGGAGAGCTTCCCGGCGGCACCCCACCCATGGGTCGGGGCGTTTGGCGTTATCTCGGTGGTTCATCCGAACCCGCGGGTTGAACCTGACCCGAGGCAGAAATGGTGGCGGCGCCGCTGGCATGCTGACGGGGCAGCTCGCCATGGATTTCAGCTTGATCGGAAAGTACTGATCCCGCGCGGAGCTGGGCGGACGCTTGAGCCCTCACCCCGGATGAGTATGATCGGCGCCCGTACCAACCGGGGGGAACAGGGGTGTTGCAGGGCCGTCAGGGCCACGTACGAGTCGCCCTTGGATTGATCCTGGGCCTCGTGGTCTGGGGCCTCCTTACCGGTGAGTCGCCGTCTACTTCGGGCGTCTCCCAGGCGCTATCGCTTGGCAAGAACCCCAAGCCCCTGGACTACTGGGCCAGCTACGGCTGGGGCTCCGCCTGGGTGGATGTGGCCGTCCTGGCACTACTGATCGCCCTCGTGCCGCATTGGATCGGAGCAAAAGAGGCACCCGAGGTGGCCGAGCTCGCACGGCGCCCCGCCAAGCGCCTGGGTGTCCTTCTGGTCTTGGCGGCGATGTTCACGGTGGGCGTTCTCGCCGCGCCGCGCTTGGCTCATAGCTTGTGGGATGACGAGGCTTCCAGCGTCTATCGCTCGATCGCCGGCGGTTGGCGCGTCGATTCCCGGACTGGAGAAGCCCATTACAGCAAGGTCGATTGGTCCAGTGTTGGCGATCACGAGAAACCGTAGAAGTCTGATCATCTAGCCGTGGTCGCGCGCGAGTGCTGGTTTCTCGTCAGAACGGCGAATCGGTGTCGGTCGGATCGGTGTCGAGTTCGCGATCGAGAGCCACGAGGTAGTGTCTGATCTGGCGATCGAGCTGGGAAGCTGCCG
>JAAETT010000698.1 GCA_024228115.1 bacterium | reverse complement strand
TGCCAGGGATGCGCTGAGTTCCTCCACGCGGTGGCGCACCTCTTCCGTGGGCTTGCGGAGCTCGTGGGCGACGCCACGTACGAATTCGGCATGGAGCCGCTGGGATTTGATCTCGGCGATCTCCGCGGCTTGGCGCTCGACCTCACGCTTCAACTCCGCGAGCAGTTCGAGCCGGCCGATTGCGAGGCCGGCGAAGGCGCAGAGAGTCCCGAGCTGGGGAGTCAACTCCTCGGCTCGCTGAGGTGTGACTCCCTCCATCTGCAGAAGGCGGGTCGGCTGGCCGGGGACGGTCAACCCGAGATCGCTTTCGCCATCCGGGCCAGCCGTGTCCCAATGCAGAGCCGCCTGATGCGCCGCAGCAAAGCCACGAAGGGTGGCGAGCACCTCGTCCGGCGCGTCCGCCTCACAAATCGCACGCGCCGCGCGCAGCACGGCATGTCGATCGGACAGCGCCTGTTCGAGGGACGTGGTTTTCTCGGTCACCTTCGCTTCGAGGTCCGCAGTGGTAGCGGCCGCCTCCAGGGCAGTCGTGGCCACGTGGCGAAGGCTCGCGAGCATCCTCGCGTGGTCGTCACCATACGGCAGCCCATCGGTGCGGGACCCAACGATCACGAGGGCGCTCGGAGCGCTGTGGGGGAGCAGAGGAAGCACGATCTCGGGCACGTCCGGTCCCGGGTCCTCGGTACGCGCACGCGCCTGCACGATGGGGTCACGTGTCGAGCGCTCTCGATGCCAAAGAGCGAGACCGCGCTGAACGAGCGGCTCGGAGCAGCCCGCTGCTTCCGCTTCGAGCACACATCGCACTTCGCTCGCACCAAGGTGAGCTTGGATGAGCGTCTGGACGCGCTGGAGGACTCGCCGAGGCTCGCGCGCGGTTGCGAGTTCCTGGCTTGCCTGCTCGAGGAAATGCTCGAAGGCCCGCTCTCGGAAGAGCTGCCCCGAGGCACCACGCCGGAGGCCTGAGTGCAGGAGCTGGTAGAGGACCGTCGTCATAAACGCGACCGGAACGACCTCGGCAGACACTCCCGCACCTGGCTCACCCAGGAGGGATAGTGCGAACGACACGACTCCACTTGCGAGCAGCAGCGCAGCCATCGCCGTCAGGCCGGTGAAGACCGCGCTCCGCACCCACACCGGGGGATCGAGCAGGCGGTAGCGGACAATCGCCCAGGAGATGAACGCCGGGAAGGCGAGGAGCGAGAGGATGAACGGCGTACGGAATGCGGCCGGGGGAAGGCCCCCGGTGATGAAGTAGACGAACGGGACGGCGCTCCCGATCCCAAGGCCAAACAGCAACGCGCGTGTACGTGCTCGCTCGATGGGTGTCATCGTCCGAGCGGACGTGAGGCTCCCGACCACGAGGATCCCCGCCGCCAGGAAGGCCGCCCCCACCGCGATCCGCTCGAGCGCGTTGAGGAACGCTGCGTCCTGAATGTGGATCTGGGCAAACGCCGCCGGGAACAGCCAGAAGCCGTAGGGCACCGCTGCGACCCGCGCTGAACGGAAGCGTGGAGAGACCACGGGGAATCGCATGGCCAGGTGAATCATCGCCGCGGGAAGGAGCGTGAGGCTGACCAGCCCGAGCCGGGGGCGGAGTGAGGCCATCCCTAGGAGGCCGGTGTCCCCCGGCAGGATCAGGTCCATCTGCGTCAAGACACTGGACCCGACGCACCATGCCACTACGAAGAGTGGCGGCGCGACTGGATGGCGGCTTCCCAGACCGACCGTCAACGCGAAGAGGAGAAAGGTCGCGCCGAGGAAAAT
>JAAETT010000697.1 GCA_024228115.1 bacterium | reverse complement strand
TTTTCAACATAAATATCACCTTCATTATCACTTTATCATGGTTTCTTCCGGTTGCCCTTGTGGAGGGGGGTTTGCGCCCCCTAGTTCCTGCTTGTAGAAGGGAGCCGTGTGTCCGCAATCTCAGTGTTCGTAGAACCCCCAGAACCGCCCATTCCTTCTCCCCAATTCAGTCTTGTTCTCTTTGGGGTTTCTCGGTTGGGGTTGCTTCCTGGGCAGTTTCCCTGGGAGGCTATCTCTAGTTTCAGTGCTTCGGGTTGTAGCATCCGTGAGGGTTGCAGCGGTAGTCGTGTCTCCGAAAGTTGTGGGGTTGAAGAATTAGACCGTGCAATTGTTGTGGTTTGCGGGTTTGTCCTTTGGTGTGGGAGTAGTATCCGGGAAGGAAGGCCCCTGGCGTCAGCTCTGAGTCTTTTCCGCTCGGACTCCGTTATAGGAGTTAACCAGTTGTTCAGGCAACACGAGTTGTCGTCCTTTCCGCAACAGTTCCCTCCAGCCGTGGGAAGGTCTCTCGCCCTCAGTCTTGCAGTTTTTGGAGTCGCGTCGGCCGCCATTCTCGCCAATTCTTGCGTGCTCCCGCCCGTTTCGCGCTGAAAACTATACTTCAGTAGATACGATTAGCTGGACCACTTTCGCTTTTTGATTTTTAGATAAAAATTAGACCGTGCGCCCTTGAATTGAGTCCTTCAGGGAAAACGATTGGCTGCTTCGTTATTGCTTTTTGATTTTTAGATTCTCCTGGACAGTGCAGTGCATGTGCATAGCATTTAACATTAACACGATCAGCTTCCCAATTGAGGAAAGCTGGTTGCCACTCCACTCTGACATGTCTCACAAATCATCATTGCCGTTTTGATGTCACCCATATATGTATGAGCACATAACTGACTGCTTTTGATCAAAAAAAAATCGGATGCAAAAGCGGCTGAATTTTTTTTGCAAACAAAAAATAAAGACCCAGAATTGTGCTCAATTGTAACGGATCAGGGCCGAAACGTTGATCGCTGCATGTGATTTTGGGATCTGTCAGAAGAAAGGGGCAAAACCATACACTTTTCTGAAATCAATACTTCAAGCACATAATAATTGAGCGTGGCGTAGGGTTCAAAACTGCCCATTATCCTACCCTTAGCTGTATTTCTGCCTGTAATGTTTTCATAGTAATTTGGCTTTTGCTTTCTGACAAATAAAACATTCCCAAAAATTCGCAACACGAGCCTTGTGAGGACGTTTTTATTCCGTCCCATTGCCTTCCCAGACGGGTAGAAAATAGCTGGGACGGGTAAAATTCGAGGCATTCCGTCCCATGGGACGGGTAACATTTTGCTCATCCATAGAGGTCAATTAACAAACTAGTTGAAATGCAAAAAACATTGAATTCCGAAAAACTGCCCTTAAATACTGAAAAATTCGGAATTCGGGATCCGATAACCTTTGACCGGAAACCAGAATCGGCTGGGGGTATTTGGTCCCAGAATGCGTCTGCCAAGTTTGAGCTTGATCCGACTGATAGTTCTCGAGATATGAGCGTCTGACACACTCACTCACAAACTCACTCACACACTCACACACTCACACACTCACTAACGCGGTCCCTGTGTATTAATCCAAGAACCACCCTTGTACCGTGCGCTGAGGCGCACGGTAATAACCTACCAGAAGCGAATTTAAGAAAAATCGGCAAAAATCGTCATTTTCCCCAAAATCCTTGAATTCGGCCAAATTAGGGATACTGATCGGAAGAAGATGCTTTACAATTTCAGCTTCGTAATTGTAATCCATACTTCAACACACACCCACCCACAGACACCTTTTCCTGTGTATAGTCCTTAAAACCACCCTGGTACCGTGCGCTGCGGCGCCTGGTCATAACGTACAGCAAGCGAGTTTCAAACAGCGTAAAGCATACTGTCCTTTTACTTAAAATTTTTCAAAATATCAAATTTCACTTGTTTTTTATTTTTTTATCAAAATATATCTCGATCAATTAGAACCAGACCACGATATAAATATGATGCCTACCTC
>JAAETT010000696.1 GCA_024228115.1 bacterium | reverse complement strand
GGCGGCGGCCCGCTTCGCTCAGGTCTCCGCCGATCCTGGCGCGGGCTCACTCTCGAGGAACGCGTCGATCGAAGCCTTCACGAGAAGCACCTGAAACGGAAAGCAGTCGACCAGGCCATCCAGGCTCGATTGCTGCCCTAGACGATCCAGGAACGGGTGGGTCATGAGATCTTTCGTCTCGCCCCGCCGGTCGAGAAACTGCCCCCACAAGGACATACGCTGGAAGAGCGGGCCCGCCGGACGTGCGGTTTCCAGATATGAAGCCGGAAAGAGCCGACGGTAGGCTTCGATATTGTAGAGCCAGGAGGCTCCGATCACGTGGGTGCGCTCGGGATGTGTCCGCCGAACGTGCCTGGTGAGTTCCCGGAGTTCTTCCCGGCGTTGCTCCAGCCGGTCGATCCCGAGCGGGGAGGGGTGTCCTGGGTCCGTGTTTCGGAAGTGGAGTTTGATCTCGGCATCGCCGCGCAATGCGTAGGAGAAGCATCCGAATTCCGCTTCGATCGGTGGTGCCGTCGCGACCTCGGGCTTCTTCATGTAGAAGCGATAGGTCCACTCTTCCGGTTCACTGGACTGCCTGAGACCGGCCAGGTACACCTGCCATGAGGGGTCCGCAGGGTCGAGCTCCCGGCCCAGACCGAACCGGATGTAGAGGTTCGTGTAGTCGAACAAGACCCGCTCCAGGGGCTGGCCGGCAAGTGAAGCGACCTTGCGCGAGAACTGGAGTTGGAGCTCGAAGAACGACTTCCCGTAGACCACCCGTGTCTAGGCGGCGACGATGCGTACCGGGATGCTCGCCGGAACCCGGAAGATCGACTGCCCCCATGCTACGACGGGATCCACACGCTCGAGCTTGGTTGTCCGGCCGATCAATGCGCCGAGGGCCTCCTGGGTTTCCATCCGCGCGAGGTGTGCGCCAAGGCACATATGGGTGCCTGCACCGAAGCCGAGGTGTGTCGGGTCTGCCCGCGTTACATCGAAGCGATCCGGATCAGCGTGACGTTCGGGATCATGGTTGGCGGACCAGAGGGAAGCCCAGATGGTGGTGTTCTTCGGGATGAGGAAGCCGCCGAATTCGGCGTCGGCGTGGAGGACCCGAGTGGTCATGCCGATCGGTCCCTCGTAGCGAAGGCACTCCTCTACCGCGTTGCCAACGAGGCCGGGCTCGCTGCGCAATGCATCCGCTTGCTTCGGATGATCGGCGAAGTTCTTTGCGCCGAGGCCAATCAAGCCGATCGTGGTTTCGAAACCGGCGATGAGCAAGCCCATTGCGTGAACCAGCAGCTCGTCGCTGGATAGCCGGTCTCCCTCTTCTTCCGCACGAATCATCTGAGAGAGCAGGTCGTCGCGCAGGTCGCCTCGCCGCTCTTGAATCAATGCCTCGAAGTAGGCGGCGAGCTCACCGAC
This sequence comes from bacterium, assembly GCA_024228115.1. Taxonomy (NCBI): domain Bacteria; species bacterium. The sequence continues at coordinate 4,555 of JAAETT010000696.1, read as the reverse complement.
ACCGGCTTCGATTCGCGGGCGCTCATCGTCCGGCAGGAAATCCCCGCGCAACATGTGGGTTGCGAGGCTGGTCCATTTGGTAAAGCGGTCGCGGTCTTCCGTGGGAACGCCGAGCATCTCGCAGATCACCTGGGAGGGGACGGGCAGCGCCAGGCCCGAGATGACGTCGAACTCGCCTGTGTCGAGGGCTTCTTCGATGAGCCCGGCAACGATCTCCCGGGTCCGCGGGCGCCAGCTCTCAGCGGCTCTCGGTGTGAAGGACTTGCTGACGAGTTTTCGCAGCCGGGTATGAGCGGGCGGATCCTGCTGCAGCATGAACTGGCCACCGCCCGAGTTGGCGCCACCCATGGCGTTGCCAGGGGCCGTTCCGTCGGTTCGGCGGACGCCGGCGGGCACTTCGCGAAGGAGGTGCATGCAATCATCCCACCGAAACAACCTCCAGAGGCCGGCCGGGGTTTCGTGCACGGGAAATTGCTCGCGGACTTCCCGCAGGGCGGGGAAAGGGTTCTCCTGGCGCTCCGGATCCACGAGGGTGGGGTCCATGCCGTGCCAGGAAGGGGCAGGGGCGGGGGGATTCGTCATGGTAACTCCAAAGGCGCGAACGCGAGCATAGACCATGCACGGTCGTGGTCGACATCGGGTATTCTTCCCCACCCCGAAGGAGCCCATTCATGCGCACGGATCTATGCCAGCAGCTGGGAATCGAATTCCCGATCTTCGCCTTCACGCATTGTCGTGACGTCGTCGTCGCGGTCTCCCAAGCGGGCGGATTTGGTGTCCTCGGCGCGGTCGGCTTCAGCCCCGAGCAACTCGAGATCGAGTGCAACTGGATCGACAGCCATATCGGCGACAAGCCCTACGGCGTGGACCTGGTCATCCCCCAGAAATACGAGGGGATGGGCGAGATGGATCCGGCCAAGCTCGAGGAGCATCTCCGCGAGATGGTTCCGCCCCAACATCGGGAGTTCGCGTCGAAGTTGTTGGCCGATGCCGGGGTGCCCGAAATCCCGCCCGGAGAGCAGCGTTCCGAGATGTTCGGCTGGACCGAAGCCACGGCGACGCCACAGCTCGATGTGGCGTTGCAGCACGAGAAGGTGCGACTCATCGCAAACGCATTGGGGACGCCGCCGCCGGATGTCGTGAAGCGGGTACAGGAAAGCGGGCGCATGGTCGCGGCTCTCTGCGGCAAGGTGCACCAGGCCCAGCGCCACCGGGATGCGGGCATCGACATCATCATCGCCCAGGGCACCGAGGGGGGTGGTCACACCGGCGAGATCGGGAGCCTGGTGTTGTGGCCGCAGATCATCGAGGCCGTTGCACCGACGCCGGTGCTCGCCGCCGGAGGCATCGGAACCGGTCGCCAGATGGCTGCGGCATTGGCGGTGGGCGCCCAGGGGGTCTGGACGGGCTCCCTGTGGTTGACCGTCGAGGAGGCCGAAGCGTCTCCCGCCCAGTTGGATTCCTATCTCGAAGCGACCAGCCAGGACACGGTGCGCTCGCGCTCCTACACCGGCAAACCCTGCCGCATGTTGCGCAACGAGTGGACCGACGCCTGGGAGCGCGATGACACACCGGAGCCGCTCGGGATGCCGCTCCAAGGCATGGTGACGACCGAGGCGATCCAGCGCGTTCATACGTACGCGAATGCCGCCCAGAAGGTGGCGTTCAATCCGGTCGGGCAGGTCGTGGGACAGATGAACGAGATTCGTTCCTGCCGGGATGTGATCTATGAGATGGTGGAGGAGTACGTGGACGCCGTGGAGCGTTTGACGAATCTCCAAGGGGAGGCTTGAAGCCATGGATGGAATCTTCGATGAACTGCTCGGCCAGGTGACCCAGGGCAAGGGGTTGGAGGCGTTGGCCCGACAGGTCGGGGCATCCGAGGGCGCGACGGCGGATGCCACGCGGGCCGCTCTGCCCGCGATGTTCGGCGCGCTCAATCGGAACGTGTCGGCTCCGCAGGGAGCCGATTCGCTGCTCGCAGCCCTCGAAACCGGCCACGATGGCAGCATTCTCAACGATCTCGTGGGGGCGCTTGCCGGTGGAAGCGGCGGAGGCAACTCGATCGGCGAGGCGATCCTGGGGCATATGCTCGGCGGCAAGCGCGGCGGTATCGAGAGCGAGATCGGCCGTGGCTCAGATCTCGACGGCGCCACGATCTCGAAACTGCTGGCCGCTCTAGCGCCCTTGGTGATGGGCGCGCTCGGAAAGGCGCAGCAGGAGCATCGCATGGGCTCCCAGGAACTCAGCTACGAGCTGGGCCAGGTCGCCAAGCACGCGGAAAATTCCCTCGGCGAGCGCTTCGGACCGCTCGGCAATCTGCTCGACATGGATGGTGACGGGCGCGTGGACGAGGGCGTCCTCAACGTAGGCAAGAGCCTGCTGGGCCGGCTCTTTCGGCGTTAGCTCGCAAGGAACGTCCCCGCTAGTCGAGATACAGCCCGCCGTTGACCTGCAGGATCTCGCCGGTGATGTAACCGGAGATCTGGGGGTCTGCGAGGGAGCAGATGACCGATGCCATCTGTTCGGGCTCGGCAATCTTGCCTGTCAGTGTCGCCCGCCCCATGGCGGCAACGCCTTCTTCGCCAACAGCGGCGAGCATCGGTGTCCGCACCGGCCCCGGGGCGATCGCATTGACGCGGGCACGGTAGCTCGAGAACTCCCGGGCCGTGGTCTTCGTCACGGATTCGATCGCACCCTTGGCGGCGGTGTAGTCCACCTGCCCGACGTTGCCATTGCGGGCGCTCACCGATGAGAAGTTCAAGATGAAGCGGTTCACGCCGTCGTCGAGGGGCTCGTTCCCGTTCGCCTTGAACAGGGGATGCCAATGTTGGGCGGCGACTTCGCGGGTGAAGAGGAATGTGCCATGGAGGTGCACGGCGACGACTGCCTTGAAATCGTCGAAGGATTTCTTCGCAATGCGGGCATCCCGCGTGATGCCCGCGACGTTGACGACACCATTGATCGCCCCGGTCGCTTCGAGTGCGGCGGCGACGGTCTTCTTCACGTCGTCCTCATCGGCGACGTTGGCGGGCGCGACGATCGGCGCGACCGCCGCCAGAGGCGCGATCGCGTCTCGGGCTTCGGTGAGTCGGCCGGGATCGAGATCCACGAGCACCACCTGGGCGCCGTGCTCGGCCAGCGCGGTCGCAACGGCGTGACCGATACCCTGGGCCGCACCGGTGACGATATGGGTTTCACCCTCGAAAGCTCCATCTCGTAGTACACGCGCCATGTCCGGACTCCTCTTTCTGGAGCGGAGGAGGATGACAGCCGGAAAACCCTGCGCCAGCCCCGCGGGGGACCTACTTGTTGTCATCCAATGTCAGCTAGCCGCTACGAAAAGGCTTCCCTTTGATACTTACTGCCATAATGATGTCAGTGGCACTTCCGTAGGATGGGCGCATCGAGAGAGTCGTCCAACAGGAAGGGGCCGAGATGGGCAGAAGACAAGGGAGACGGAGCCGTGCGCGAACGCAGCGAGAGCAGGATCCGTTGCGTGGGTTCGGAGCCGAACTCGTGGGCTGGCGTTTCCCATTCGATCCTGGAGGTGGCCGCGTCGTGGGTGGCGTGGCGCCGTCTCTGCCCGATGAGCCTGGCGTTTCAGAAGGAGGCCGCAGGTGCGTAGAGCCGACCGACTCTTCCAATTGATCCAGACCCTGCGGGCCCGCCGCTTTGCCACCGGCCAGGAGCTGGCCGAGGCTCTCGGTGTCTCCAAGCGCACCCTCTACCGGGATGTCCAGGATCTCCAGCGTTCCGGTGTTCCCATTCGCGGTGAAGCTGGCGTGGGTTATCGGCTCGATCGGGGCTTCGAACTCCCGCCTCTCACCTTCACGACCGAGGAGCTGGAGGGGTTGGCATTGGGCGCGCGAATCGTGGCCGCATGGGGGGATGCCGAGCTTGGAAAGGCCGTGGCATCCGCGGTGTCGAAGATCGAGGCGGTGATCCCGCCCCGATTGCGCGAAGCCCTTCTCCACGCACCGCTCTTTGCACCTGGCTTTTCCGGTGCCGCGGCCCGGGCCCAGCACCTGGATCTGCTTCGTCGCGCCATCGGTGAGACCGAGATCGTGCAGCTCCAATACACCCGAGAGGATGGTGAGAGGAGCCTCCGCGACGTTCGTCCCCTGGGCCTCTACTTCTGGGGAAGCAAGTGGACGTTGGCGGCCTGGTGCGAGCTCCGTCAGGACTACCGCAGCTTCCGGCCCGACCGGATGCAGACCGTCGATCGCACCGGACGCCGCTTCGACCCCACCAACGGCCCGAGCCTGAAGGAATACCTGGCGAAGACCGAAGCCGCAGGCCAGGAATGGGGCGCCCCTCCGCCACGCGGAATTCGGACTCCGGGGCTGGACCGCTGAAGGGGGCCGCTTCGCTTCTCGTGGCGGATCGCGGGGCGGGGGGCGGCCAGCGCGGAATGGCTCGGCCGGGGCATGGGAGACCGCGTTCCACCTGGACGCGGGTTCGCTTATGCGGCTTTCGCCGCTAGCGAACGTGCGCACGCTCACCGGTTGGAGATGCCTGCGCTTTATTTCCTTGCTGGCCGCCCCCCGCCCCG
>JAAETT010000695.1 GCA_024228115.1 bacterium | reverse complement strand
TTTGCGCTTTGAAACTGTCAAGTAAATGACGTTTATATCAACATGGGAAAAAAATTATTTTCTAATTTGTTATGTCTCTTTACTCCTATTTCGCATTGAAACTGTCAAGCAAATGACCTTAACATCAACATGGGAAAAAAATTATTTTCTAATTCCTTGTGTTCCTCTACCCCCTATCATCAATTTTGCAAGGTAAATCAAACATGTCGAAAATCTGCGTGCGGCGATTTAATCGCGTTCCGTGGGAAAGAAGAAGAAGGAGATTTCAAAACATGTCTTTATTGTTTAAAACATCAATCAACGTACAAATAACGGACTCGATTTCACCAACGGAAAGTACACCTGTTATGAAAATTTTACCAGAAGAAAATAATTTTGCACACGCTTTGCGATGAAATCGTAAAAATAAACCGGGAAAAATTTCCGCCTCAAAATAACCCCTAATATGAGCCGATATAAAAGGCCAATATTTTTGTTTAACGCACTCTTAGCAACATTATATTACTAACACGAAATCGATCTAATTTAGTATCCAATTTTTTTGCAAATAATATCGCATTCGCGCCACATTGGCGCCTTGATTTTCTTGTTTTATATAACAGAATCGTGGCACTAGGACCTCTCCATCGCCACGCGCGCATATGGGGCACTTTTTCCTTGTTTAATCTTTTCACAAGGTCAATATTTTTCAGCCGTCCAACACCTGACACATTCACTA
>JAAETT010000694.1 GCA_024228115.1 bacterium | reverse complement strand
GACCATTGCTGAAGCATCGCCCGCTGGCTCTTGCTGAGGTGAATCTCGGCTGCGACCCGCATCGTGCCCCTCTGGCCGTTCGCCGCGAGGGTAACGTGGATAGTCCAATAGTGCCCTTTATTTATGAATCATATCACTAGGATCGCCAAGCTGGAGGAGACCATGAAGGGCGACGCGCAGCATATCCCCCATGTGGAGACCGGGGCCTACCCCCTGCGTTCCGGAAATCAGGTCGAGGCTCTGGTCGATGGCGAGAAGGCCTTTCGCACCATTCTCCGAGCCGTCGCCGATGCACGCGAATCGGTATGGGTGACCGTGGCCTTCCTCAAGGACGGGTTCGAGATGCCCGACGGGAATGGCAGCCTCTTCGATGTGCTCGATCGGGCCGTCGAACGAGGCCTCGACGTTCGGGTGATCTTCTGGCGGTCGCAGCCCCAGGAAGACGACATGCCGGGTGTCCACTTCCTCGGGACGGAAGCCCAGCGCCAGGCGTTGGCGGCGCGGGGCTCCAGGTTCAAGGCGCGTTGGGACGTACTCCCCGGCGAGCTATGCCACCACCAGAAGAGCTGGCTCGTGGATGCCGGTGCAGCCGGCGAGACTGCCTTCGTTGGAGGCATCAATCTGGATCCTGCCTCGGTGGTTGCACCCGGGCACGCACCCCGCGATGAAGGCAACATCCACGATGTCTATGTCTGCGTGCGCGGGCCGTCGGCGACGGACGTTCATCACAATTTCGTGCAGCGTTGGAACGAGGCGAGCGAACGCGAGCGCGAGGATGGAGCCTGGCCCGCAGCTGCCGCGTGCGACGACCTGCACTTTCCGGAAGATCTGACGGCAAGCTGCGGCGAGGTGCCCGTCCAGATCACACGCACCGTTCGACATGAGGTCTACACGAGCGAACATCCGACGCCGGGTGGCAAGCCGTTCGCAGTCGCTTCCGGCGAGAGCTCGGTGCTCGATCAATATACCGCTGCGATCGAGGCGGCCGAGCGTTCGATCTACATCGAAGACCAGGTCATCGCGTCACCGCCCATCATCGCTGGCCTCGCTGCTGCGCTCGAGCGAGGGGTCGAGGTCGTCTTCCTGGTGCCAGGAAACGCGCATCCGCAATTCGCGGAAGCGCGCAAGAACCCGAAGCTCGCTGCCCTCTTCGAGCCCCTTCACGCTCTCGGCCGCTTCGAGAACTTCTGCCTTGCAGGAATCGCCTCCAACGCCGGCCCCGCCAGGTACCACGATGTCTATGTTCACGCCAAGATCGCATTGGTCGATGACGCATGGGCGACCGTTGGCTCGACGAACGTCGCAGATCGCTCCTTTCGCGGCGATACCGAGATGAACGCCTCTTTCTGGCATCGTCCTACGGTGCAAGCGCTGCGCGTCGAACTCCTGCTCGAGCACCTGGGAATCGACACCGCCCACCTCGACGACGCTGCGGCGATGCGCCTCTACAGCGAGAAGGCAGGAACGAATGCTCATGCCCGGTCACTGGGCAAGCCTCTCGACGGCTTGGCATTCGAGATCGACCCCATTCGCTACGGCAGTTGATCGGTAGGGTGGCCTGGTAGGCGCGCCCATCAAGAAACGTTGGGCTCATCTCTTTGCTCGTCCAGGTGGTTCTTGAGCCGTTCCAGGAGCCGGTGAAGCTCCGAGACTTCAGATTGCTTCCAGCTCCGGAAATCGTCGGCGAAGACCGGCGCCAGCCGTGCCATGGCTGCATCTCGTGCACGAATGCCGCGCGGCGTGACCCGCAGGTGCTTCACGCGCGCGTCCATCTTGTCGGGGCGGGTCCGAAGAAAGCCTCCATCCAGAAGCTGGCGAACCGTCTTCGTGATGCCGGGCTGTTTGCGTTGGAATGCTCGTGCCAGGCTGCTCACGGTCCACTCCCGTTCCGGGTCGTGGCAGAAATGCAGCAGCAGTACGAATTGGGGATAGGGTAGATCGGTCTCCTGCACGATCTGGCTGTTTCGGCTTCGCACCAGTTGGGCGATCACGCCGATCCAGACGAGGATCTGCTCCTCCTTCGAGCGTTTCGGGCGCAGGATAATCTCCGGTTGAAAAAGATTCCCAGGAATGTAGAATACATTCCGTGGAATTCAAGCGCCTTGGAGGTATGGGATGAAGATCGTCGCTATCGGGATCGGAGCCGTGCTCGGGTTCTTCTTGCTGATGGGGCTTGCCCAGCTCGGCGCGTCCGAGTCCGGTGAAGTGCTGGTGTTGGAGACACTGGATGCCGAGGGCAAGCCCCAGGAGACGCGCATCTGGGTCGTAGATGATGCGGGCGCGATCTGGGTGCGGGGAGGTGAAGACTCGGGTTGGGTTCAGCGCTTGTTGCAGAACGCGGAGATCCGAGCGGAGCGCGATGGCAGCCGAACTCCCTTCCTGGCGGTGCCGGTCCGCGACCCGGCGGCGAGAGATCGCGTGAACGAATTGATGCGCGAGAAGTACGGATTCGCCGATCGCTTCATCGCGGTTTCCCTTGGCGATGCGGACCGAGCGGGTGCGCTTCCGATCCGGCTCGATCCGAGATGAGCACTCACGCCGGCGCCCGATGAGTCAGCCGGCCGGATCGATCCGCAGCGTGTAGCGGACACGGTCGGTACGGACACGCTCGCTCGAGCAGTTCAGCGAAGCGCCCATCTCCTCTACCGATTTCTGGACGAAGCCCTGGCCCACATACCGCGCGAGTTCGGGGTAGAGCTCAGCGCGATCGTAGGTAATCCAGATCTCGGTCGGATCCTCGGAGACCAGCTCATAGCCGAGCTCGAGGAAATCGAAGAGGTTGAGAACGACGCTGCCGACCAGGCGTGTGTGGCGGAGAGCCTCGAGGCCTTCGCCCAATTCGCGGTTCCCCGAAGCGTATTCCAGCTGTTGATAGCGTCCGCTCTCCTTCAGCTCGCGAAACATCGTGTGGCCCACGGAGACGGCGAGTTCCACGTTCTGGCCAAGGCAGAGATCCCAGCTTGCATCGATCAGCTCGGCAACCGCATCGGCCGGATACCAACGCGTGGGTTCGAGCTTTGCGTCGAGCAGGTCGACGGCAGGCGAGCTGAGCCGTACCTCGAGCTGTTCCCGGCTCAGGATGCCCTGCTCCAGCGCGCCGTGGAGGATTGCCACCTGTTGAATGGCTACGAGACCTTTGCTGGAAGCAGGCGGAATGGCGGAGCCCTCTCGGTGGGTGCGAGTACGGTCTTTTCGGAGGAATTCTGTTGTTCCTTGAGTTCTCGGGGCGTCCGGCTAGCGAGTCATCGATCCTGGCCATTGTCCTCCGGGAGGCCCAGGGCGGGCAGCGTCAGCCCCCAACGGATCGCGGCGCATCGCGTCGCGAAGGCGAGGCCGGCCGCAAACCAGGCGGCGTTTCCATCGGCGATTCCAAGGAGAGTGAAGCCATAGAAGGTCGCAGCGCCCACCAGGGCAGCTGTCGCGTAGAGCTCGCTGCGAAGGATGAGCGGAACGTCGCCAGCGATCACGTCGCGGAGCATCCCGCCAGCCACGGCGGAAATCACGCCCATCAGGAGACAGACGAGCGGATGGAAGCCCGCTGCGAGCGAGCTATCGGTGCCCAGGACGGAGAAGACCGCGAGCCCTGCCGCGTCCGCGATCTCGAGTAGCTGGCGGGGCCTGGCCAGGACTCCGCGGCCTACGAATGCGAGTGCTACTGCGCCCGCACAGACCAGGAGGTAGGTGGGGTCGGTCACCCAGAAGACAGGCCCTACATCGAGAACGAGATCTCGGAGTGTGCCCCCGCCGATCGCCGTGACCGTCGCCAGAACGAAGACCCCGAACAGGTCCATTCGCTTGCGCCCCGCGGCGAGTGCGCCCGAGATGGCAAACACGCCCACGCCCAGGAAGTTGAGGACTTGGGGAATCGGTTCCACGAGGCCTGCCCGTTCAGCCGCTGCTCTTGATGAGTGCGGCTATCAGGCCGGCGAGATCGGCCTTCATGCGGCGCTGCCAGGATTTTCGTTCCGGTCGTGAGAGCTGCTCCAGTTCGAAGCCGCGCAGGAACGCCAGCACGATCCGTGCATCACGCGCCGGGTGGTGGGAGCCGATCCGGCGCATGGCCAGTTGAAGCCCTTCGTCGATGCGATCTTGAAATGCACGGTACTCCGGTGCGAAGGAGGGCTCCCGAGCGATGGCGAGGATGAGTTCGAACTCGGCGGCCCAGGAGGTATTGGGGTTCCGAGATTCCTGAACGATGGTTTCGAAGATCAGGGAAACCGCATCTTCGGGGCCGACATCGCGATCCAGATAGCGCTCGCTCGCCTCGTCGATTTGAAGGATCGACTGCTCGGCGAAGAAGCGGAAGGCGTCCCGGATCATGTCCTCCTTGGTGGCGAAGTAGTAGGTCGTCGCCCGCAGAGGGGCCTCGGCCTCGGCCGCGACGGCCCGGTGGGTCACGGCGGCCACGCCATCCCTCGCCACGATGCGGAGGACGGCCTCCAGCAACTCCTGGCGGCGTTGAACCCCAGTGGCGTACCGACCTCTCTGGCTCCCGCGTTTCCCCGGTCCGGAGCCTTGTGCTTGCGCGCCGCTTTTCAACATGGTACAAATGTAGCAACTTCGGAATGAGGAGCCAGAGGCCGGTGCCGGAATCCCAATACATCCTCTCGATCGATCTGGGAACCGGCGGTCCGAAGGTCTCGTTGGTGCGGGAGGACGGAGCGATTGCCGCCAGCACGGTGCGGCCGGTCGAGAGCCTGGACGTCGGAGAAGGGGGTTTCGAGCAGGACGCCGAGCAGGTCTGGCTTGCCATCCTGAGCGCGGCCAAGCAGGTCGTCCACGAGGCTGACGTTCCGGCGCAGGCCGTGCTCGCGGTGAGTTGTGCGAGCCAGTATTTCTCGGTCGTTCCGATCGACGAGCGGGGTCATCCCGTCTCCAACTTGATTTCATGGATGGATACCCGCGGCGGAGCCCACACGCAGGCCCTCTACGGGCGGCATCCAGATGCGTTGTTTCGCTGGATCGAGATCAACGGAATGCTGCCGCTTCCCACTGGAAGCGATTCGCTCTCACATATGCTGTTCGTTCAACACGAGAAGCCCGATGTCTACGAGCGGGCCTACAAATTCGTCGAGCCGGCAGACTACGTCACCACGCGGCTCACAGGGGTCTGCACCTCGAACCCCTGCACTGCATTCGCCCAACTGCTCACGGACAACAGGCGGCTCGACGCCGTCCGCTATGACGACGAACTCCTGGGTCTCTCTGGAATCGATCTGGACAAGCTCCCGGAACTCGTGCCGGTGAATACGTGCATTGGAAGCCTGACGCGCGAAGTTGCAGCCGAGATAGGCCTCTCTCCCGAGACGAAGGTCTTCACTGGCGTGAACGATACCCACGCCGTGTCCATCGGTACCGGTGTCTTCCAGGGCCGCTATGGAGGCATCAACATCGGGACGACTTGCCAGGTCCTCGGTTTCGTGGACGAGAAGGGTTCCGACCTCGAGCACAGCATCCTGGCCATGCCGAGCCCCATTCCGGGACGCTATTCGGTGATGGCAGAATGCGGGCTCGGTGCAAAGCCCCTCGAGCACTTTCTCAAGCAGGTGGTCTTCGCCAGCGATGAGTTGGCGGACCACTCGATCGAAGATCCGTTCGCCAACGTCGAGAAGACACTGGTTTCCGTCCCGCCCGGAAGTGGCGGTCTGATCTACATGCCTTGGCTCACGGGTGCGCATTCTCCAAGAACCAGTGATGCCATGCGCGGGGGGTTCCTCGGCTTCTCGCTCGACACGACCCGTGCCCAGATGCTTCGGGCTGTTCTCGAAGGCGTGAGTTTCCACCTGCGCTGGTTGCTTCCAGAGGTCGAGGCCTTCACAGGGCGGGAGTTCGGCGAGCTGAACTTCGCTGGGGGCGGGGCGGTCTCGGATGAGTGGTCGCAGATGCTCGCGGATGTCATGGGTCGTCCCGTTCGGCAGCTGGCAGAGGCGCGCTACGTGAACAACCGCGCCACTGCGTTTCTTGCGTTCGAGCAGTTGGGCATCGTTGCGCTGGACGACATCGAAGAGCATTGTCCGATTCGTCGCACCTACCATCCGAGGCCCGAGAGCCAGCACACCTACGAGCGGATGTTCGAGCAATTCGTTCGGGCCTTCGAACAGAACCTCCCGATCTTCGAGGCACTGAATGCCTGATGTCGGCGATCCGGGCCTTGCACCGGAGGAGATTCGTGCTCACGTCGAGGCAGCAGCTTCCGCCGCCGAGGCCGCCGGACCGATCGCCTTGCGCTACTTCCGTACGGGTGTCGAGGTAGCGAACAAAGCCGCCGGAGGAGCTTTCGATCCCGTGACCTGCGCGGACCGGGAAGTCGAGGCGTCGATCCGCGCCGACCTGGCTCGCGTGTACCCGGGCTACGGGTTTCTTGGCGAAGAGACTGGGACCGTCGAGTCCGATTCCCCCCTTCGCTGGGTGATCGATCCGATCGACGGGACTCGCGCGTTCATCAGCGGTGTTCCCGCCTGGGGGACACTGATCGGGCTGACCTCCGCCCGGGAATGTCTCGCCGGAGTGATGCACCAGCCTTATCTGCGGGAGACGTTCCTGGGAACACAGGAAGGCGCATGGCTGAGACGAGACGGAAAGGAGCATGCGCTACGAACAAGCTCCACCACCGGGCTTTCGGCGGCAATCCTCTATTGCACGCATCCGAGCATGTTCGTGTCCGACCGCGACCGCATGGGCTTCGAGCGGGTGGCCGCAGCGAGTCGGATGATGCGCTACGGCGGCGATTGTTATTCCTACGCCCTCCTGGCCATGGGCCAGATCGATCTGGTCATCGAGGGAAGTCTCGAACCCTACGACATCATCCCGCTGATCCCGATTGTGGAAGGCGCTGGCGGCATCGTGACCGACGTCCAGGGCGGGCCAGCCTTGGAAGGTGGCCTCGTCGTGGCCGCCGCCAATCGCGAGCTTCACAGCCGCGCACTGAAATCGTTCAACTCCTGAACGCTCGCTCAGCGAGCAAACCGAGGTAATACCATGGCAGACGAACAGAAGAGCCCGATGGGCGATCTCTACCCCTACGCCGAACGGCTGGGCGTCATCCGTCGCTTCCCCGAGAAGGGCCGGCCTCGCCAGGAGATCCTGAATGAGCTTCGGGAGATTGCAGGGGAGGAGGACAGCTTCTGGCAGACGGGCCAGTGTTCCGGAACGATGTACTGCGGTGATACGGAGCACTACGCGTTCCTGAACGAGGTCTTCTCCGAATACGCCCATGTGAACGCGCTGCAGCGCGACATCTGCCCCAGCGCAACGCGTTTCGAGAGCGAGATCACTGCGATGGCGCTCGACATGATGAACGCCGATGCGGCGGTGGGCGAAGGCGACGACGCCCGGGCTTGCGGCTCGGTGACCTCGGGTGGGACCGAGAGCATCCTCACGTCGGTCCTGATGTATCGGGACAAGTTCCGCGCCGAAGGTGGCATCACCGAGCCCGAGATGATCCTCCCTTCGACCGCCCATCCTGCTTTCGAGAAGGGCGCCCACCTGTTTGGCGTCAAGGTGATTCATGTGCCAGTGGATCCGGAGAGCACGCTTGTTGATGTGGATCTCGTGTGTGACCAGATCAACGAGAACACCATCATGATCGTCGGCTCCGCCGGCAACTACCCGTACGGCACCATCGATCCCATCGAGGAGCTCTCCGGGTTGGCCGCGGAGCGGAACATCGGCCTGCACGTCGATGGCTGCCTGGGTGGATTCATCCTGCCCTGGGGCCAGCAGTTGGGCTACGACATCCCCGTATTCGATTTCCGTTTGCCGGGCGTGACGAGCATCTCGGCCGACACGCATAAGTACGGGTTCGGCTTGAAGGGAACTTCGGTCCTCTTGTGCCGCGATCGGGCCCTGCGCCGCTATCAGTATTTCGCGACACCGGAGTGGCCCGGTGGCAAGTACAACTCGCCGGGAATCGCGGGCAGCAGATCGGGCGGTTTGCTGGCGTCGGCCTGGGCTTCGATGGTTAGCCTGGGCCGCGAGGGCTTCCTCGGTTACGCCAAGGCGATCTTCGAGACCAGCTTCGCGATGCAGGACCTCGTGAACAGCCATCCCGAGCTCAAGATGATGGGCAAGCCCACCTTCTGCTTCTCGTTCTCCTCGGATCGCTTCGACATCTACCATGTGAATGATTTCATGAAGGAGCGCGGCTGGCGCTTCAATGGGCAGCAGTATCCGAATGCGATCCATATGTGCGTAACGCGGCCGCAGACCCAACCAGGCGTGGTGGAGAAATTTGCGGAGGATCTGGATGCGGCGGTTAAGTACGCACTCGATCCGCCGAACGAGGCTCCCATCTCGGCGGCGATCTACGGCGGCCTTCCGGCGGAGATCCCCGGAGCCCAGGAGATGGTGAAGGGAATCCTGTTCAAGTACCTGGATTCCTGTCAGGACCTTCCCCCGACGGAGCGGGGGTGAGACCGGGAAGCGGGAGTCGGGGATGACGCCCAGGGTCGTCCTGATCACCGGGGCATCCGCCGGCTTCGGCAAGGCCAGTGCCGAGCATCTGGCTCGGCTTGGCCACCAGGTCTACGGAACGAGTCGCCGAGCGGAGTTCCCGGATTCCGGGGACCTCGGTGCGGCGCCGTTCATGATCCCGATGGACGTGGGTGACGCCGCCTCCGTAGACAGGGCGGTAGATTTCATCCTGAAGCGCGAAGGCCGGATCGACGTGGTCGTGAACAACGCTGGGATTGGCATGGCAGGTGCTGTGGAGGACACGTCGGTCGAGGAGGCCAGGGCGCTCTTCGAGACCAACTTCTTCGGCGTGTTGCGGGTCTGTCGCGCTGTCCTGCCCACGCTCCGGGCCCAGGGTTCGGGCCTCATCGTGAATGTCAGCTCGCTCGGGGGCCTCGTCACGATTCCGTTCCAGGGCTTCTATTCGGCGTCGAAGTACGCGCTCGAATCGATGTCGGACGCGTTGCGCATGGAGATCCGTACGTTCGGTGTCCATGTGGTCTTGCTCGAGCCGGGTGATTTCAAGACCGACTTCACGGAGAGTCGCCTCTTCACGGCCGAGAACGGCGAAGGCTCGGCCTACGGCGAGGCGTGTCGCCGGGCCGTGGCGGTGATGGAACGAGACGAGCAGGGCGGCGCGGACCCCCGGGAGTTCGCGGAAGCCTTGGCGAAGATCATTGCCAACCCGTCGCCTGCGAATCGGTACCCGGTGGGCGCCCTGAGCCAGAGGCTGGCCGTGGCTGCGCGACGCGTCGTTCCATCGGCGCTTCTCGACAGGGCCCTACGGGGTATCTACAAGCTCTGACCGCGCGGAACGCAGTAGAACGACTGCAGGTGAAGGCTCGGCGCTTCGGTAGGCAGTGAGAGGAGGGTGCTGGTGGTCTCTCATCCGGCATACTCCTTGCTGAGGGGATGAACATGAATATCCGACAACGATCGACCCTGGGCGAAGAGATCGCCAATAGCATCAGCCACGGCCTGGGACTCGTAGCGGCCGTCCTGGCCCTGCCGATCCTGACGGCTTCCGCGTTGGAGCGGGGTGAGATGGCAGAGGTGGTGGGCGCGTTCGTGTTCGCCATCACGATGATCCTACTCTACCTGGCCTCGACCCTCTATCACGCATTGCCCGCCGGCCCGGCCAAGCGTGTCTTCCGTGTCATCGACCACTCCGCGATCTACCTGTTCATCGCCGGCAGCTACACACCGTTTACCCTGGGCGTGCTTCGCGGGGACCTGGGCTGGGCTCTGCTTGGTGCGGTCTGGACCCTCGCATTGGCGGGCGTCGTGTGGAAGACGACGGGTATCCGTGTCCACCCGGTCTGGTCGACCGGTCTCTATCTGGCGATGGGGTGGCTCGTCCTGCTCGCCATCAAGCCACTCACAGACCGGATGCCGGCTGATGACCTCTTCTGGCTGGTGGCCGGCGGGCTCGCCTACACCGCTGGGGTGGGCTTCTACGCAGCGACTCGCCTGCGCTATGGGCACTTCATCTGGCATTTGTTCGTACTGGCGGGCAGTGGCTGTCATGCCGTGGCCGTCTGGCGTTGCGCTGCCTAGGGAGCGGTCCATGATCAGGTCCGCCGCCGGTCAGGAACACCTGAGACAACGTCGAATCAAGGAAGACTGACAACGCCGATGCCATCGACGTCGGGCGTGGGCGTGATGAGCCCGCGCCCGAGATGGACGCATTGCCGTTCAGGCTCTCGAGTCGAGGCTCTACGGCCAGATGCCTCGCGCCAGCGCCACGCTGGCGACCCGCTCGATGGCAAGCACGTAGGCTGCCGAGCGCAACGTCACTTCGCCCTCCGGAACTTCTGGAACCGGATGCTTGGCGCGGGTCTCCTCGAGGGCCTCGCGGATGGCTGGCAGGCGTTGTTGCAGCTCCGCCTGGCTGGCCAGCACGTCACGGGTGGCGCGGGTCATGCGTAGGTGCAGCTTCTGTTGCACCTCCTCCAGATCCCACTGCTTGTTCTCGGTGTTCTGGACCCATTCGAAATAGCTGACCACGACACCGCCGGCGTTGGCCAGGATGTCGGGCAGTACGTGGATTCCCCGCTCCGCGAGGATCTGGTCTGCTTCGGGGGTCGTCGGCCCGTTCGCGCCTTCGACCACCAGCTTCGCGGCGACCCGGGGTGCGTTGTCCCGACGGATCTGTCCGCCAAGTGCCGCCGGTACGAGGATGTCGCACGGGAGTTCGAGCAGTTGTTTGTTCGTGATGGTGGTCGTACCGGCCAGTCCGACGACGCTGCCGACCTCGCGGCGGTGCTCTCGAACGGCCTCCGGATCCAGGCCCTCCTTGTTCAGGATGCCGCCTTGCGAATCGCTCACGGCGATGATCCGCGCGCCTTCCTCCCGGAAGAGATCGACCACGTGGGTGCCGACGTTGCCCCAACCCTGGACGACGACGTCAGCGCCGGCGAGCGAACTGCGGCCTGGGAGGATGCAGCCGTCGAGGGCGCTCTGGGTGGCGTAGAGGATGCCTCGGCCCGTTGCCTCCTCGCGGCCTTGCGAGCCACCCAGATCCAGGGGTTTGCCCGTGACCACCGGCAGGTTGTTCGCTCCCGGATGGAGTGCCTCGTACGTGTCGTAGACCCAGGCCATGGTCTGGGCGCTGGTGTTCACGTCCGGCGCCGGAATATCGGTCTGTGGACCGATGCAGTCGCCCAGTTCCGAGATGTACCGCCGCGTGATGCGCCGAAGGTCCGCTTCGTCCAACTCCTTCGGGTTGCAGGCAACGCCGCCCTTGGCCCCGCCGAAGGGAACATCCGCTACCGCGCACTTCCAGGTCATCCATGAAGCCAGCGCGCGCACCTCGTCCGCAGTGACCTCGGGGTGGTACCGGACGCCGCCTTTTCCGGGCCCGCGGACGCGACTGTGCAGCACACGATGCCCGGTGAACATCTGCACGTCGCCGTCCTCCGTGAGCACAGGGAACTCTACGGTGACCGTGCGGCGGGGTCGCTTGAAGAACTCGATCAGCCCGGTCTTCAAGTGCGGGAGATACCCGGAGGCCTGATCGAACTGGGCCCGGGCCATGTGGTACGGGTTCAGGTCTTCGTCCGTTGCCTCGGGAATCTCGTGCGGCTCCGACATGGCTGCGTTCCTTCACCGGTTGGTGTTCACGGGATCTGTCTTGCACGGGGCGTGCCGCGCTATCGCAAGCGGAGGACACCTTCGCGGCTCCGCTTCGGGGCAAATTACCGTAGTCGCGTCCTCGCGCCTCATGGCTCCGCGAGCCGGGTCGGCGATTCCAACTCGATTCCAGCTTCCAGTGAACGAGGTCCGGCGAATCGAAGCGTCGCAATCTCGGGGAGATCCTCGCGAAGATGCGTGTTCGTGAGGCCGGGGTTCCCGTAGGAGGTTGGAACTGGGGTTTCGATGTTTTGGGGCCGGAACTCTGGGCGGCGCTAGGCAATGAAGATCCGCCCGATCGATGCGCTACCAGGTTAGAGTGTGTGGATGTTCACCCGATAGCTTCGATGGACTCTCGCTGCAGCCATGGTTGCATCGCCTGCCCTGGCGAACAACGGCGGAATCTTCGGCTACAGCGGGGGCCCTGGCTCTCACACCGGGACGCGTGGCGCGCATCGGCGTCACGTTCGCCCTCCTCGTCGCGGCGTACCTCGCGCGGCAGCAGCATCTCATCGACATGATGGTTGGCGAGACCAGGGAGTTCTATTTCTGGTTCTTTCTCGGCGGCGTCCTGGTCGGCCAACTGAGCCACGAGCCACGGATTCGGTCGCTGGTCAGGAGCAAGCCCGCTGGTGTCGTGCTCACCGCGGGTTCTCTGTTCGTTGGCGGATTCCTCGTCATGAGTTCGAACGCCATGGTCGTGGATTTCTGGCGTCCCCTGTTCCCTGGCTTGGGTGCGGGGTTCTCACTCAACGGCTGGGCGCAACCCGAACTGTGGCTGACCCTCTTCAGTCTGTTGACGATCGACGTAGTGTCGCGCCCGAAGGGACTGGTCGGACGCATTCTCGCGTTGCGGTTCGTGCGTCTGGCGGGCTTGCTCAGCTACAGCAAGTACCTCTTTCACCTTCCCGTGATGCTGATCCTGGCATCTCGAATCGTCGATCCGGAAGGCCTGTTTGCTGCCACACTGGCCATTTCATATGGGGTCGCCTGGCTGGCCTACATCCTGGTCGAACGTCCCGCGTTGGGCCTGAAATCGAAATATGTGCGTGACGGGACTCGACCAGCGCCGGAACGGGTCCCCTGAAATCTGCGGCGTCCGCAGGTATGGTCTGTTCTTCCTGGGGGCTTCGAGGTGTGGTGATGAACGATTGGGGAATCTCTGCTGAGGCGGCGGAGTTGCATGCAGATGCGCTTGTCTTGGATATGACCCAGCCCATCATCACTCCCGGGAGTGCCGAGCGTAGGGAGAACCTCTTCGACCGGATCGCCGGGGCGGGCTTCGATTTCGTATCGATCACCCTTGCTATCGACGGGATGGACCTGCGCGCCGCAGCCCAGCAGCTCGTCAACTACCGCCGCTTCGTGGCGGACCGTGCGGAACGATGCGTGCTCGTCGAATCCGTGGCGGACATCGCGCGAGCCCGCGAGCAGGGGCTGCTGGCGGTGGGCTTCCACTTTCAGGGAACCGCACCCTTCGAGGACAACCTGGATTGGGTGGAAATCTTCTACCGATTGGGCGTGAGACACGCGCTCATGGCCTACAACGAGCCCAACCGCGTTGGCGTGGGTTGCCACGTGGAAGAGGACACGGGTCTGACGGAGTTCGGCCGAGCGCTGATTGGCGAGATGAACCGTGTGGGCATGATCGTCGATTGCGCCCATACCGGTTACCGCACCACGATGGAGACCTTCGAGACTTCCCAGGCGCCTGCGATCATCTCGCATACCAATGTCCGTGAGCTATGCGATCACCCTCGTTGTGTATGGGACGACCAGATCGTGGCCTGTGCCGAGCAGGGTGGCGTGATCGGGATGACCTGTCTCAGCGGATTCCTGGGTGGCGAAGGGGCGACGCCCGCACGCATCGTGGACCACATCGACCACGTGGTGCAATTGGTGGGGCCGAGCCACGTGGGCTTCGGGCTCGACTATGTCTACGATCTTCCGAGCTTTGAAGCCTTCGTTGCAAAGCTGCCCGACAAGTATCCTCCTGGCAGTGGGTACACCGACATGAGGCAACTCGAGCTCGAAGAAGCGCCGAGGATTACCGAGGAGTTGCTGCTCCGGGGATACGGCGAGAAGGACATCCGAGGCATTCTCGGCGAGAACTGGCTTCGCGTGTGTGGAGAGATCTGGAAGTAGGTGAGCAATCACGATTTCATCGTCATCGGCGCCGGAATCGCTGGTGCTTCGGCCGCCTACGAACTCCAGAAGCATGGTTCCGTGGTGTTGCTGGAGCGCGAGCCCCTTCCCGGTCACCACACGACCGGTCGCTCGGCTGCGTTCCTGGTACCCAGCTACGGGAGCGCCACGGTAGGCAGGCTCACCCGGGCAGGGCGAGGCTTCTTGGAGCAGCCGCCCGAAGGCTTCGTCGATTTCCCTCTGGTGACGCCGAACCCGGTCCTCTGGATCGGCCGTGACGACCAGCGGGCCAGTCTGGCCAGGGCTCTGGCCAACGGGCTCGAGACCGGCGCGGAGCTGCGGGAGGTCGATCCCGTCGCAGCGCGCGAGCTGTGTCCGGTGCTGCGCGATGGCTACCTGGCCGGTGCGGTGGTGGAGCCGGGCGCCATGCACATCGACGTTGCCGGCCTGCTCGACGGGTTCCTTCGCGGCTTCCGGCGCCGCGGCGGTGAGCTGGCGACGAAGGCGGATGTCGTACGGATCGAGCCCGCTGGCGATGCCTGGGAGGTCGATGCCGGGGGGCGGACCTGGCGCGCAGCGGCCATCGTCAACGCTGCGGGAGCATGGTGCGACGAGATGGGGCGCCTGGCCGGCGCTCGGTCGATCGGTCTGCGGCCGCTCCGGCGCACGGCCATCACCTTCGATCCGCCTGCGGGCAGCAAGATTCGCACCTGGCCCCTGGTGATCGATGCCGACGAAGAATTCTATCTGAAGCCCGAGGGCGCCCAGTTGCTTGCATCGCCATGCGACGAAACGCCTTCCGAACCCTGCGATGCATCGCCTGACGAATTCGACGTGGCGCTCGCAGCGGATCGCGTGCAACGCGCGACGACTCTGCAGTTGGACCACATCCGCCGGAGCTGGGCGGGTTTGCGGAGCTTCGTGGCCGACCGCTCGCCGGTGATCGGGATGGACCCGGAGCGCCCGGGATTCTTCTGGCTCGCGGGCCAGGGCGGCTTCGGCATCATGACGTCTCCGGCCGCGGCCCGCGCGGCGGCCGGATTGCTCGTAGACGGGTCTCTCCCAGCCGATCTGCAGGCGCTGGGGTTGACGCGAGAGGATCTATCGCCGGAACGGTTGAGCAGCCGAACCCCCTGGAGGCCGAGATGAACGGATCGTCCAAGAGCGCCCGCGGCGGCTTCGCCAGCCGTCTCGGCTTCATGTGGGCAGCCGTCGGAAGCGCAGTAGGCCTCGGCAACATCTGGAAGTTCCCGTACATCACGGGTGAGTACGGGGGCGGTGCCTTCGTCCTCACCTACCTGGTCTGCATCCTCGTGGTGGGCCTTCCTCTGATGTATTCCGAACTCATCATTGGACGCCGAGGAGGCAAGGACATCCTGGGAGCCTTGCGGGATCTCACGAAAGAGGCCGGCCTGCCCGGGACCCTGCTGAGCTGGCTCACCGGAGCCATGGCGGTGCTCACCGGATTTCTCATCCTGTCGTTCTATGCCGTGGTGGCAGGCTGGGCCGTGCATTTCTTTGTGCTCTCTGTCGGAGGGCTCGAGCTGAATGGAGGGGCCGGCGAGACCTTCGGCGCCCTCGTGGCGAACGGTCCCCTCGCCGCGATCTGGCACACCGTATTCATGGCGATCACGATCTTCGTCGTCACGCGGGGTGTCCAGGGTGGCATCGAGGCAGCGTGCAAGATCCTGATGCCGACACTCGTCGGGATTCTCGGCATCTTGTTGGTCTACGTCGCCTTCACCGGTGGGCTGGGAGAGTCCCTGATCTTCCTGTTCAGACCGGATTTCTCGAAGCTGAGTGGCGACGCGGTACTCGAGGCTCTCGGCCATGCCTTCTTCACACTCTCCCTCGGCATGGGAGTCATGGTCACCTATGGCTCGTACCTGAAGGATGAGATCCACGTCCTGCGGGATGGCTTCTGGGTCGCCGTGCTCGATACGGTCATCGCCTTGATGGCCGGAGCCGTCATCTTTGCCGTCGTCTTCAGCAACGATCTCGAGCCGTCTGCGGGCCCGGGCCTGCTCTTCGCGACCTTGCCCGGCCTCTTCGTGGGAATGCCAGGCGGGGCGCTGGTGTCGACGGCGTTCTTCCTGCTCGTCGTCTTCGCGGCGCTTTCCTCCGCGATCTCATTGCTCGAGGTCGTGGTCGCCTACATGGTCGACGAATTCGGGGTGCTGCGGCTTTGGGCCACGCTTGGCATGGGCTTCGCGATCTGGTTGCTCGGGCTCGCTTCGGCTTTCGGTCTGAACATGCCAGGCTTCCTTCCCGAAGCCCTGGGTGGCGGTCAGGCCGTCCTCGACACGTTGGACAACCTCACCACCAAGTATCTCCTCCCCCTGGGCGGGTTGCTGATTGCGGTCGCTGCGGGATGGATGCTCTCGAAGCAGGACCGCGAGAGCGGATTCTCGGCCCTTCCCGGGAATGGCGGCCTGCTCGTATCGAGCTGGACCTTCCTCATCCGCTTCGTGACGCCCGTACTGATTCTCCTGGTCATCCTGAAAGGGATCGGCATCATCGACTTCAGCGATTGACGAGGCCGTGCTCCGGAGGGGCCTGGCGGCGCACGGGTTCCCCTCGACTACAGCGGAATCGTCAGGTCGTCGAGTGTCTCAGGCGCGTGGGTCAGGCTCAGGGCACCACTCTCGGTGATCAGCACGGTATCCGAGTGACGGAAGCCGCCGAGGCCCGGGATGTAGATGCCCGGCTCGATGCTGACCAGCATGCCCGGTTCGAGATCGCGCTGGTAGCCTTCAGCGAGGTAGGGCGCCTCGTGACCGGTGATTCCGAAGCCGTGGCCGGTGCGGTGCAGGATGCGATCGCCGTAACCCCGATCATGGATGAGCTTGCGCACGGCGGTATCGATGGCGCCCATGTCGGTGCCTGGCCGCGCCAATTCGAAGGCGAGTGCACGGGCTTCGAACATTGCATCGAAGGGGGCCCGTGCAGCTTCCGGCACGCTGCCGAGGAAGAACGTACGTTCCAGCTCGACTCCGTAGCCGTCGACCTGACAGACCGCGATGGTGACGTGGGGCCCGGCTTCCTCGATCTGCGTATCGAAGGTTGGAACGATATGCGGATCGTCCGAGATGGAGGGCGGCCAGACTGCGGCCACCGTGCGCGTCACCATGAGGTTGGCGCGCGGGATGTCCGCGAGAATTCGCGCCATCATCGCTCCGCTCGCCGCTCCGTAGAGAGCGCCCACGATGGCGCCCGGGCGGGAGCCTTCGAGCAGCTTCTCGTGGCCCAGCTCGACTACCTGGCATGCGTGGACGTTGCGGCCGATCTCGTAGTCGGACTTGACGATGCGCACCTCGTCGATGATGTCGCTGACGATCGTCGTCCCCGGTGTGCGCTCCAGGATCCCGACCGGCATGGCCGGCTCGATGCCCACACGTGCTCCGCCGTCGATGAGCTGTGCGTACACGTCCCACCAGTTCTCGCCTTCAGGTGCGGGGAACTCATAGTAGGTGGCGTATTCCAGGTCGCAGAGAGCCCGCGCCCGGACGTGGCTCGTCTCGAGAAGCGGAGCCAGGATCGTGGGTGTGCCCTGCTGCGGGATCAGCAAGAGGAAAGGCCGCTCGTGCACGTTGTTGGCGAAGTTGGTCAGGTAGTAGACGTTGACCGGGTCGAAGCTCACGTAGACATCGAGCCCGGCGTCGCGCATCCGTTGCTGGACCTGAGCCAGTCGCGTGGCGAGTTCGTCCTTGCCGGGGGGGGCGGTGATGGCCGCGGGAAGGGTAGCTTCGGGGTTGGTAGGTGACATGTCGTTTCCTATCGAGCGGCCGCGGGAAGCGCCACGGCGCAAGCCATGGCGGATCCAATCCGACGAATTTCGGGGTTCGGTGAAGGTGCTTTCTTGGCTTCGAGGAGCATCGTTCCTCCCGAACGGCCGGGCGCATGGAACAGAGGCCAATCAAAGCTAAAGTGAATCTACTTTACAACGTCCTCGCGGAAGATTGCGGCCATGCTGAAGCTCTCAGAGATGACCCCGCTGGGGCGGGTAGTCCGGCAACACGATTGGGCCGGACTCGGCACCGCGACGCCGGCGGAAGGGAAGCGCGCGAGCCTCGGTCTCCGCGGGAATGTGTGGTGGAGCAGCTCCGGCGGCTCATCGCAGCGGTACTGAGCTTGCCTGCCGAGGGAGGGACGCAGCATGCGCCTTGAAGGACGAACGGCCTTCGTCACTGGTGCCGCGCGCGGAATTGGTAGGCAGATCGCCAGGTGTCTGGCCGAGGCAGGTGCTCGGGTCGCGCTGGCGGATCGCGACGGCGCCGTCAGCCAAACGGCAGGAGATCTCCAGGCCGAAGGATTCCCGGTCGTTGGCGTCGTGGCCGATGTCGCATCTCCAGAGGAGGTGCGCGATGCGGTGAGGCAAACGCACGATGCGCTTGGCGTCGTGGATGTGCTGGTCAGCAACGCGGGCATCGTCGATCACATCGCTCCCGTCACGAAGATGCACGCGGAGGGTTGGAGCCGGGAACTCGATGTCAATCTGAGCGGCGCCTTCCACTTGCTCCAGGCGGTCCTGCCCGGAATGGTCGAATCCGGCCATGGCCGGATCGTGTTGATCTCCTCCGTGGCCGCGATCGGTGGGCTGCATCGTCAGGCCGGCTACGCCGCCAGCAAGGCTGGGCTCCTGGGGCTGGCGAAGTCCATCACCCTCGAGCACGCCCGCCATGGAATCACCTGCAATGCCGTCCTGCCCGGCTTGATCGAGACCGAGACCGTGGCTTCGATGCCCGCGGAGATCCGGAACGCATCGATCGTGAGTACCCCTGCCCGCCGTCTCGGTCGGATGCAGGAGGTCGCCGCGCTGGTTTCCTTTCTCGCCTCCGACGAGGCGGGCTACATCAACGGTGCGGAGATCCGGATCGATGGTGGATTCAGTCTCAACACCGGAACGTTGGGTAGCCGCAAGGAACTGCGCGGTTCCGGTTCGTGAACGAAACGCGAGGCGAGTGGAGACAGGACGCATGACAGACCGAAAGAGCCAGTCTGGAATTCCCTTGAAGCCGGTCTACGGCCCGGACGATCTCGAAGGATGGAAGTCGGACGAACGGCTGGGAGATCCCGGTAGCTTTCCCTACACGCGGGGCGTGCGCGCCCATCCGGAGGATCGGGGCGGATGGATCCAGCGTGAACTCTCGGGGGAGGGGGATCCCGCGCGCTCGAACGCGCAATTCAAGTATCTGCTGTCGAAGGGACAGACGGGCCTCGACGTCATCGGGGATACGCCCACGATGGCTTGCCTGGATCCGGATCATCCGTTCGCCGTGCGCGCGGTCGGTACGCAGGGCGTGTCGCTATGTCGCCTGGATGACTACCGTGACCTCTATCGGGATCTTCCGCTGGACGAGATATCGCTCTCGCACTCCCTGCAGCCAGCATTCGCCATTGCCGGCCTCTATTGCGTGGCCAGGGAACGGGGTGTCTCCCCAGCAGCCTTGCGGGGGTCCGTGCTCCAGGTGCCCTTCTACTGCGAGGACACCGGCTACGCGCTGCATATGCCCTTCGATCTGCGCGTCCGTCTGTCCGTGGATTCGATTGCGTTCTGTAGCAAGGAAATGCCTCGCTTCCACTCGTTCCTCGAAGACACCTACTACATCAGTGACGGTGGTCTCGATGCGGTGGAGGAGATGGCTCTGGGTTTCGTCGAGATCCGCGGCATCGTGCGAGCCCTTCTCGAACGGGGCGTCGAGATCGACGCCTTCGCTCCGAGGATCGCCATCCTGGTGAACTGTCGGATGGACTTCTTCGAGGAGATCGCGAAGATCCGCGCCACCCGTCGGATCTTTGCACGCATGATGCGCGATGAGTTCGGGGCCCGGGATCCGCGTTCGCTGGCGGTCAACGTGGCGGCGCATACTTCGGGGCTCTCCCTCACCGCCCAGCAGCCCGTGAACAACGTGGTTCGGGGCACCACCCAGGCTCTCTCCCTGGCTCTGGCCAGCGCCCAGGCGATCGAAGTCTCCACGTTCGATGAGGCCTACCGGATCCCGAGCCCCGAGGCCCATATGGTCGGGCTGCGCACGCAGCAGGTCATCCAACTGGAGACCGGTGTGACACAGGTGGCCGACCCACTGGCCGGCTCGTACTACGTGGAATCGCTGACCGACGAGATGGAGGGTCGAATCGAGGAGCGGATACGCGCGATCGAGGCGGCGGGTGACGCCGCCCATCTCTGCGAGACGGGTTGGTTCCGGCGGATCTTCCAGGAGGCGATGGAGCGTCACGGCCGCGAGTTGGAGGACGGCACGCTCCGCAAGGTCGGCGTCAACGAACATGTGATTCCAGAGGACGAGGATCTGCTGCTTCGCGACGTGGCAGAGGAAAAGATCGAGCCCTTCCGCGAGCGGATCGACGTCATTCGCGAGCATCGTGCCCATAGGGATGCCGGCCGCGCGAAGGCAGCCCTCGAGTCGCTCTACGCAAGCGCCACCGACCGCGATGCCAACCTGATGGGAGACGTCGTCACGGCCACGGAGGCAGGGGTCACCATGGGTGAGATGGCGGGCGTCATGCGCATGGCCTACGGCCAGCCCGCCGACCCGTTCGGATCGCTCGAGGATCCGATCTGATGTCCGACGCCATGCGACCGATTCGGGTGCTGCTCGGAATCCTCGGACTGGATCAGCACGAGGTGGGAGCCATGGCCGTGGCGCGCCTCCTACGCGATGCCGGAATGGAAGTGGTCTATCTGGGCCGCTTCAACATGCCCGAAGACATCGCGAGGGCCGCCGCTGAGGAAGGCGTCGACGTCGTCGGCCTCTCCTGCCATTCGTGGGAGTATCTGCACTTTCTCGATCCACTTCAGGCGGCGCTTCGCGAGCAGGATGTCGAGGCCCCCATCGTCGTCGGGGGTTCGGTCGTCACAGCAGACGACGCACGGGCGATCCAGACCAAGGGCGTTGCGGCGGCCTTTGGCCCAACCACCCCGAGCACTGAGATCGTCGCAACCATCGAACGTCTGGCGCGAGGGTCGGCCGAATGATCGAGAGTTTTCCGGCCCCGACAAGGGAGAAGGCATGAACTACGAGACGCTTACGTACGAGCAGGACGACCACGTGGTCACGCTCACCTACGATCGCCCCGACCAGCGCAACGCCATCAGCCGGAAGATGAATGAGGAGCTTCATCATGCCTGGCAGCGCTTCAGGGACGATGACGACGCCTTCGTCCTCGTCATCACGGGCGCAGGCGAGACGACTTTCTGTGCCGGCTGGGATCTTCAGGATGCATCCGAACTCGAGGAGCTGGGTGATTTCGATCGCTATCGACGGGAGCTCTACAGCCTGCCCGGAGCCTGCGGCTACACCCGCAAGGTCGATATCTTCAAGCCGGTCATCGCGGCAGTGAACGGCCACGCGTTCGCCGCGGGTCTGGAGACGGCCCTGCTGGCGGATATCCGAATCGCTGCGGAGAACGCAGAGTTCGGCGCGACGGAGCGGCGATGGAACATCGTCGGTGGGGATGGTCTCACGGCACGGCTACCCCTGATCGTCGGATTCTCCCGGGCGATGGAAATGATCATCACCGGGCGGCGAGTGGGCGTGAACGAGGCCCAACAGATCGGGCTCGTCAACGAAATCGTCCCGAAGGGTGAGGCCTTGGCGCGCGCCCAGGAGTTGGCTCACGAGATCGCAGCCCTGCCGCAGGGCGCCATCCGCAGCGACAAGGAGACCGTGCTGCGGGGCCCCGGTCGCACCCTCGAGGAGCGGCTACGGATCGAGGCGGAGATGATCATCTCCATGTTCATGCGCCGCGACAGCCATACGCTGGGGGCCGCCGCCTTCAAGGCGGGGAACTTGAAGCCCGAGTGGCCGAACCACGGGCTGTAGGCCGTCGCGGTTGTGTTCAGGCCGGGCCTTGAGCCGGTTCGATCAGCAGATCCTTGATCTGACTTTCGTGCAAGCCCGCTTCCCTGAGGATTTCCCGTCCGTCCCGAGCGATTGGTGAGGCCGCATTGCGTGCTCCCAGCTCCTGGCCTTCGATGCGAAATGGTGTCGCGACGGTCTCGAACGTTCCCGCCTCGGCGTGCTCGATCGGGTAGAAGTAGCCCATGGCTCGTGCCTGGGGATCGTTGATGGCTTCGTCGATGCGATTGACCGGTGCCCAGATCAGGCCCGCTGCATCCAACAGGGGTTTCCACGCATCGAGATCCTTCTTCGCGAAGGTGGCGTCGAGTTCCGCGACGAGCGCTTCGGAATTCTGCACTCGCGTGAAGGGATCCGCGAAGCGCTCGTCATCCAACAGCTCCTCGCGCTCCAGTGCGCTGCAGAGCTTCGGCCAATAACGCTCCGGATCGATCATTACCAGCAAGAGCCAGCGCCCTCCCGCTACCGGGTAGCTGTTCCAGAGCGGGTTGTTTGGCCGCAACCGGTCGTGGCGGGGGACGGGCTCGCGGGTGACGAGTGCGGTGGCGACATCGGTCCCCAGGATGTGGAAGCCGGTCTGCATCAGGGACGTCTCGACGTAGCGGCCCTGACCGTCTGCATCCCGCAGCCGCATGGCGGCAAGGATTCCGCACACCAGATTGGAGGCCGCGGCGTGATCGCCCATGGCCGCGCGCATCATGGAAGGCTCACGCCCCTCGTCGTGCATCAGGTCCATCATCCCGGTGCGTGCCCAATAGGCGGTGTAGTCGAATGCCGGCCAGTCCGCTTGCTCGCCGCCGCCGCCGTAGCCGTTGATCGCTCCCACGATCAGCTCCGGATGCCGTTCGAGCAGCTTCGCGTGGTCGACCCCGTAGGCAGCTCGCCGTCGGGGCAGCAGGTTGGTGAGGAAGATCTCCGAGCGGTCGATGAGCCGTGCCAGTGCGTCTTGTGCCTCGGGGCGTTTGAGGTCCAGCATCAAGGTCCGCTTGCCGCGGTTGTCCATATGAAAGGCGGGGTTCTCCGGGAAGTCGCAGTCGTAGCCGGCGAAGGCCGGCCGCGATCGCCGGTAGAGCTCGCCATTGGGGGGAAGTTCGACCTTGATGACCTCCGCACCGAGGTCTGCCAGCATGGTTGCCGCCGCAGGGATGGCCACGTAGTTGGCTACCTCGACGACGCGAACTCCGGCCAGGGGGGAGGTCATGGGGTTCTCCTTCTTCGCGATTCTACCGTGCATTGGACGGGGTGGGCATGAGCACGCCCCGTAGGCCGCCCGCGCGCACCGTGCGCTGGGCTCGATCTGCCTCGGAAATGTCGAGGCACTCGTGGATGTGGACTTCGAACGGGGCTCGGGTGTGCAGTTCGAAGACATCCTTCATATGTCGGCGGCTGGCGCCGCTGCTGCCGAGCAGTTGGACTCCGCTGGCGACCAGGTACCCCAGGTTCAGGGAAACCTTCTCCTGGACGACGTTGCCGATCACCACCATGTGGCCTCCGGTCCGGAGGGATCGCAAGGAGGCGTTGAAGGTGGGGGGCCTACGCAGTCGAGCACCACGTCGGCTTTCTCCTCTTTCAGCTTCTTGTGAAAGCCGTCGCCCGGATCCACGATGATCACATCGGCGCCGAGCTCCTGCAGGAAGGCTTCGTGACGTTCGTCGCGGATGACGGCGCTAACCCTGGCACCGAGCCGCTTCGCAACCTGGATCGCGGCGACCCCCACGCCACCGTTGGCGCCCGTTACGAGCACGTGGCTTTCCGAGCCCACGCCGCCGCAGCGCTGCAGGCCGCGGTAGGCCGTGCCGAAGGTACAATGCATCACGGCGGCCAATGCAGGGGGCAAGTATTCAGGCACCCGGAAGAACCCCCGCTGGGGGGCGCGCATGCGTGTCGCATAACCGCCGTCGATCAACAGGCCCGGCATCGCACCGGTTCCCGTGCACATCGATTCCTCGCCTTCGTGGCAGCGAGCGCAGCTTCCACAGAAATCGCAATGCAGCGTCGCGATGCGGTCTCCCGGTTTCCAATCCGCGACGTCGGGGCCGATGGCGGCGACGTGTCCCACGACCTCATGTCCGGGCGTGATGGGCAGCCGGATGAACGGGAAGCCTCCTTCTCGGTCGATCGTGTCGCGGTAGCACACGCCACAGGCTTCGACTTCGGTCTCGACCTGCTCTCCCTCGAGCGGCGGGCCAGATTCTTCGAGTTCCTCGATAGCGAGGTCTTCGGCCAAGCCCGTCTCTCGTAGCCTCGCTCTTCGGATCTTCGTCACTCCTCACTCCTATCCTTGGGAGCCCGTGAAATGGGGCTTCCTTCCGGTGAGGAAGGCATCGATTCCCTCCCGGGCATCCGGCGTAGAGAAGTTGTCGACGCAGGCCTTGCGCTCCTCGGCGAGGCCCTCCTTCAAGCCCTCGTAGAGGCCTGTGTTCACGCAGCGCTTGATCCTGGCGATGGCACCCGTTGCCTGGCACGCCAGGCGGGCGGCGTAGTCCTGCACGCGTTCCTCCAGCTCGGATTGCGGATGCACGCCGTTGACCAGGCCGCATCGCTCGGCTTCTTCCGGCTCCAGCTGGAGCCCCTTGAACATCATCTCCAGAGCGCGCCCCTTTCCAATCAGGATCGGTAGGCGCTGGGTCCCGCCGAACGCAGGGATCATCCCGATCCTCACTTCGGGCAGGCCGCTGCGCCCGGAGCCGCTACCCATGAAGCGGAGATCACAGGCCAGGGCCAGTTCGAGACCGCCGCCCAACGCATGGCCGTTGATCGCAGCGATCGTCGGCAGCGGGAAGGATTCCAGCGTATCCATCAACTGGTGGAGCCGCGGCAGGAGATCGAGAAGAGCGGGGTCCATCTCGCGCAACTGCTCGATGTCATCCCCAGCCGAGAAGAAGCCCGGGCAGCCGCTGCGCAGAACGACGGCCCGGGCCTCCCCGCTCGCGGATACGCTCTCAAGCGTCGTTTCGAGCAGCTCGAGCATCTGCGGGTCCAGTGCATTCGCGGGCGGGTTCTGCATCGTGATACGTGCAACCCGGTCAATGGTTTCGCACGTGAGCACCGAGGACTCCATGGATGCCTCCCTGTCTGTTCCCCAGTATGCGAGGTCAGGATATCGACAAGCGAGACTATATCGCGGTAAGAGTTCAATAAAACTCAAAAAATTGGGGTATAGACTAGGAAAACGATTGCATGCAAGGGGACGACCACATATTCTGAGGCTGCAAAGGAGCCCCATGCCCGATTCCGTCCGACGCCTTCGCGACGAGAAGACCCGCAGCGCCCGTGGCGCCCGCAATGGGCGCAAGCGGAACCCCGAGCGAGAGCTCCGCATCCTCGACGCGGCCCTCGAGCTGTTTGGGGAGAGCGGTTACGAGGGGACGACCGTGGCGGCCCTTTGTGAGGCGGCCGAAGTCTCCGAGGCCACCCTCTACGAGTACTTCGATTCGAAGGAGCACGTGCTCTTCTCCATTGCCGAGCTGTACACGCGGCGCGAGCTGGAGCGGGTCTCGGCGGTCCGTCCGTTCATTCACGATCCGCGCGAGAAGATCCGCGTCGTGATCCAGGCCTTCCTCGAGTTCTACGAGCGAAACCCGCTCTATGCCTCGGTCGCTCTGCTCACCCTCAAGGCCAACCGCAACTTCATGAAGTCCCCTGCCTATCAAGTGATCAGGGAAACGACGCGGCCGGTGGTCGAAGCATTCGAGGAGGGCGTTCAGGCCGGGTTGTTTCGCTCCGATCTCGATGGGTCGCTCGTGCGCAACATGGTGCTCGGGTTCATCGAGCATCTCGCCATCCAGTGGATCCTGGTGGGGCGGCCCGAGAAGGGAATCTGCCAGCACCGGGACACCATCTACGAGATGGTCCTGCGTGCCATCGCAAGCCCCGAACTTGCAGCGTCGGCGCAAGCGCCTCTCCAGATCGAAGTCCGGGGTGGCCATGTCGAAGTCGTCACACCGAGAGAGAAGGACTAGCCCCATGCCGTTCGACCTCCCCGAATCGCTGAAGAAGAGACAGGCAGAGCTCCGTGAGTTCCTTTCCGCAGAGATCGCGCCGATTGCCGACGAGCGCGACAGCCAGGGGCCGCTTTCTCGCTCCGAAACCGTGGAACTCTTCCAGAAGCTCCTGCCTTACGGCTACAACAAGTGCTTCGTGCCAAAGACGGCCGGAGGGCTCGGCTCGACGTACCTCGAGCGCTCCGTGATGGCGGAGGAGCTCGGCCGCGCGTGGGCGGCTCTCGCAGTGAGCCTGGATACCCACTCGGGTGTGATCGAGATGATCGCCCGGAACGGCACGGACGAGCACCGACGCCGCTGGGTCGAGCCGGCGCTTCGCGGGGAGATCCTCGCCTGCGACATGGTCAGCGAGCCACAGGCCGGGTCCGACCAGACGAACCTGCACGCCACGGCCGTTCTCGACGGGGATCACTACGTCGTGAATGGCAAGAAGATGTGGCAGACCAATGGCGTGCTCGCCGACGTCGGCATCCTGACCGCGGTGGCCGACCCGGAAGCCTACGCGGCGGATCCCCGCAAAGGGGTCATCAGCCTGATCATGGATCGGAAGGAATCCCCGTGGAAGGTGAAGGACATTCCCTTCGTGGGCCTGCGATCCGGAAACACCGGCCTGATGGAATTCGAGGATTGCCGTGTGCCCGTGGCCAATCTCCTTCACGACTCCGACAAAGGCTACGCCCAGAACCTGGTCGCACGCTCCTGGTTCCGCGTCAACATCGCCGCGATCGGCATCGGCCTGATGCAGGCCGCATTGGACGATTCGATTGCCTGGGCCAAGAGTCGCGAGGCGTTCCGCAGGCCGATCGGCGGGTTCCAACTCGTGCAGAGCATGCTCGCCGACATGGCGACGGATACCGAGATCACCCGGCTGCTCGTGTACCGCACAGCGAGCCTGATGGACAAGGGTGGGCGCTGTGACGTGGAGCAGTGCATGGTGTCGTCGTTCGGTGCCGACGCCGCCGCACGCGTGACCCAGACTGCGATGCACATCCACGGCGCGCGAGGCTTCACGACGGAAGAGGGCTTCCGGACGGAACGCTATTGGCGCGATGCAGCACTTGGCTATGCGGGAGAGGGCACGACCCAGATCATGAAACTGGTGATCGGGCGGCGTTTGACAGGCATCCAGGCCTTCGTCTGAGAACCTTGCCCCGCTCCGGGGCGCAGACCGCAAAGCGAGAACCGACATGAGTGAGAAAGCAGTCTTCTGCACCGGTACCGGCGGCTTCATCGGGAGGTACATCCTCTCGCACTATCTCGAGAAGGAAGATTGCGACATCTACCTGCTGGAGAACGGTCGCTTCCAGGAACGTCTCGAGGCCTACCTGGATGAGCAGGTATCCGACCCGGAGCAACGCAAACGGCTGAAGGCCTTCGCCGGGGACATCGCGGAGCCGGGCCTGGGCCTCGAGGTCGCCATCCAGGATGAGCTGAAGCAGCGCGTGACCCATGTCATCCATCTCGCGGCGCTCTACAACCTTTCGGCGCCGCGGGATATCTCGATGCGCGTCAACGTGGACGGAACCCGAAACCTGCTCGACTTGATTGCGCAGTTCCCGTCCCTCGAGCGGTTGGGATACGCCAGCACGATTGCCGTTGCAGGCAAGCATATGGGGACGTTTCGCGAGGACGATCTCGACCTGGGGCAGGAGTTCGAGACCAACTACGACTTGACGAAACACCTGGCCGAGAAGCTCGTGCGCGAACGGCGTGACGACATTCCCTCGGTGATCCTCCGGCCCACCACGGTCGTGGGTCATTCCAAGACAGGTGCCATCGAGAAGATCGACGGGCCGTACTACGCGCTCGGGATGATCGCCCGCGGCATGCACTACATCGTTCCGGATACGAAGGACACCCTCTTTCACTTCGCCCCCGTCGATTTCATCGCGGACGCTTTCTACCACCTCTTCGAGGACGAAGACTCGATCGGAAAGGTGTTTCACCTCGTCGATCCGGAGCCTGTGACCTACAACGAGTTCTTCGATCTGGCGTCTGCAGCGATGGGCAAGCGAAAGCCGCTGCTGAAGCTCCCAGCTGGCATGATGCGTCCGATGGGACGCCTGCCGGGCTTCGAGAAAGTGACCGGCGTGCCGCGGGAAGCCTTTGAGCATTCCTACGTCTCGGCGACGTTCGACCGGAGCCAGGTCGCCCCCATCCTCGCCAAGCACGGGGTCGAGTGCCCGCGGGTGCAGTCGTATCTCGACGTGATGGTCGACTACTTCATGAAGCACGCGGCGGATCCGCGCATCCGCAAGGGTGACTGGCGACAGACCACCACCTGAAGAAGAAATTAGGGAAGGAGAAGATTCCATGGCGCTTCGAACCGCCGAGCAATACAAAGCGGGCCTGCGAGACGGCCGCAAGGTCTATCTGGCCGGTCGTGAGATCGAGGACGTGACCGAAGATCCGTACATCAAGGTGGGTGTCGAGACGGGGGCCTTCGACTACTTGATGGCTCACGATCCCGCTCATGCGGAACTGGCCGTCGGCAAGGATCCGGAGACCGGGGAGGACGTGAGCCGCTACTTCGAGATGCCCGAGCGGCTGGAAGCCGTGGGCTATCGCTTCGATCTCGTGTCGGCCGCCTGCCACTACGCAGACGGGGCGCTTCCTTTCATCAAGGATGTGGGAACGGACATCCTGAACGGGCTCACGGCAGTCGCCCGGGCATCGGGGAACGAGGTCTACGCGCGGCGCCTGGCTGACTATCGTCAGTACTGCGCCCGCAACGATCTCTCGTTGGCCGGCGCGGTGACGGACGTGAAGGGCGACCGCAGCAAGTCACCCTCCGAGCAAAGCAGCCCGGACTACTACCTGCGCGTCGTCGACGAAACCGCCGATGAGATCGTGGTCTCCGGAGCCAAGGCGCACATCACGGCATCGGCTTACACGGACGAGATCCTCGTCATTCCGACCCGGAACCTCAATGAGGACGAGGCCGACTACGCGGTGGCCTTTGCGATCCCGGTGGATACCCCAGGCCTCACGCAGATCTGCCGGCCCAACTTCCGCTACGAGGACGACATGTCGTTCCCGACGCCGCGGCCGAAGCGCGGACATGTGGAATCGCTGGTGATCTTCGACGAGGTGCGAGTCCCCAAGGAGCGCGTCTTCCTGCTCCGCGAGTGGCAACTGGGCCAGGCCGTGGCCTACGGGTTCAGCGCCTTCCATCGCTTCACGGCGGTGACCTACAAGATCCCGATTCTCGAGTACATGACCGGAATGGCCATGCTGGCGGCGGAATCGAACGGGATCGAAAAGGCCTCGAACATTCGCGATCGCTACATCGAGATGATCCGCTACACCGAGACCACCAAGGCTCTCGCCCGCGCGGCGCTCTCCGAGCCCGAAGAGTTCCATGGGTCGGGCCTGTACGTGGCGAAGCCGCTGCTGACCAACATGGCCAAGATGCACTTTGCCTCTGGGTTTCACGAATTCGTGCGGGCGATCCAGGACATCGCCGGCGGCCTTCTGGTCACCCAACCGACCTATCGAGATTGGAACCATCCGGAGCTGAAGCCCTACCTCGAGCGCTACATGGGTGGCGCCGAACCCTACGGCGCGGCAGAGCGTATGCAGCTCTTCAGCATTCTTCGCCATCTCGTGGCGAGTGATTTCTCCGGCTGGCACGAGGTCTGCACCATTCACGCCGAGGGCTCCCTGGCCTCCCAGAAGATGATGCTGATGGCCGAGGCACCGGTGGCTGCCTACAAGGCGCGGGCACGAGAGGTCGTGGGGCTGGAGATCTGATCGAATCTTTGATGGATGGTGATGCTCAGCGCGGCTCAGGCGAAGAATGCCTCGATTTCCTCACGCGCCGCCGCGACGTCGCTTTGGCCGATCTCGATCAGGCGGCTGCAGAACTCCGAATCGAAGAGCAGATAGCTGCTGAGTTCGTGGGTCGCGTCTTCGCTACCGAGGCCCCGCATGACGTAGCGGACGACGGCGGGGATCTGGCGCGTGAACTCTTCGGCGACGACGGTGAAATTCGCCGAAGGTTGGATCCACAGCACATCGACGTTGCGGAATGAACTCGGCGAGGTGTTCGAGTGGTAGGTCGTGACGCTCCGGTTCACGCGCTCGCTGTGATCGAGATCGACCTCGATCGCGTCCAGCATGACGGCGTCCAGGAGGACGCCCGCGATCTGCGCGATGGAGGGAGCTTCGCGACGGCGCTTCCTCGCTGTCGTCGGTGCGGGTTCGCGAACGCTCACGGCGATGACCTTCTCGGCCCCCAGATTGATCGCCGGGCTCAATGGGCTCGTGTTGCGGACGGACCCGTCGCCGAAATGGCGACCGTCGATTTCCACCGATGGGAAGAGCATCGGAATGGCGCTGGATGCGAGTACGTGTTCCGCATCGATCCGCGTGGGCTCGATGCGCCAGCGCCTGCGCTCCCAGGGCTGGATGTCGGGCTTTCCTTGCAGGAACAGGACTCCGTCCGCCGTCGTGAGATCCGTCGCGGAAAGTGCGAGCGCGTGAAGCGCCCCGTCCTGGATCTGATGCCCGAGCTGTTCGAAGGGGAGATTCTCCTTCAGGAACTCGTGAAGGGGTGACGTGTCGAGCAACGACTTCGGGGCGACACCTCCCACCGCACCGCCAAAAGTGAGATCCCACGCCCAGCGGACCCCGGTACTTCCGATGCTACGCACGTCCGTACGAAAGATCTGATTCGCCTGGACCTCACTCCACAGGTCGACGAGCGCATCGATCCCAGTGGAGAGCGAGGCCGCGTGTGCGGCGAGCATGGTCGAGTTGATGGCGCCGGCGCTCGAGCCGACGAAGGTATTGATACGAACGGCTGGGGAATCGAGCACGCCGAGATCGCGCAAGCCTTGCAAGACCCCGGCTTGATACGCGCCGCGGGCGCCTCCACCAGAGAGGACCAGCGCCGTTCGCGCGCCTTTCGAATCTGAATCCATGGGGTCTATCCTCGGTAGTTCTTCGTGCGCGAGGCTGCCGAACTGCTGGCTTGCAACCCAGGAGCGAACCGAAACGGGATGTCATCGAGAACTGCATTCCCGGAGAACCTGTCGATCTCGTCCGGGCAGGTCAGACCATTGAATTTAGCATTTGAGTGCTGCGAAGCGACGCAGAGTGATCTGTAGATGAGCATCCCAGGAAGGGGTGCCTGCGACGTGGAGTGGGAGGTCGCGGGTCGGCTTGTCCCGCACACCCTGGCGGCATCAGTGCTCCCGGCCGGAAGGGCTGCGGCCAGTGAAGTGCCGGTAGACCCGGTGGAATTGGGAGTAGCTGCCGAAGCCCGCCTCGAGAGCCGCTTCGGTCAAGGTCTGGCAGGTGCCGGAATCGATGAGCTGGTGGAAGCGCCCCAGCCGTTTCCGGTTTCGCACGTCTCGCAGCGTCTGGCCCAGTTCCAGGCTGAACAGGCGACTCAGGTGGGTCGCACTCAATCCGCAGCGTTCCGCCAATTCGTCGCGATCCAGGAGCAATCCGTCGCCTTGCATCAGCGAAAGCGCTCGCGCCACTCCAGGGTGAAGGGTGGTTGGCTCGGTGCTGCGTTCGGCTTCGCGGGTAGCCACGGCCGCGCGCGCGAGTGCGTAGGCGAGGCCGGAGTTCGTGACCGCGTCCGCCCTGTCCACTTGCTCTCCGACTCCTGCGAAAATACCCCCGAGGTCTCGCAACTCCGCCCTTCCAAGCTGCACGCAGGGTGTGGGCTTGCGCCGGGAGAGCAGGGCGGCCGCCTCGCCCGGAGCCAATATGCGTCGAGCTGAGGGCGTGCGCATGCAGAGGTGCCAACGTCGCAACCCCGCGGAGGCCTCGAGTGTGAGGTGTTCCGTTTCGGGCGGAAGCCACAAGAGCGACCCGCTGGGCAGATCGACGCGTTGGTTTCGGATGACCATCACTGCCTTGCCGCGCACCAGCAGATGGACTTCGAGAAAGCGATGCGCGTGGCGGCGAATGAGCTGCCCCCAGACGGGGTTCGAGAAGTCCTCGAGGTGGATCCGTCCGTCCAGCTGCCTCGGCACGTTGAGCGGCTGGTACATCATTTCGGTGAGTCTATCTCACGGAGCGAGAACGCACGAAATGCGATGTCCTTCCGCACGCGGCGGGATGTCTCGAGCAGGTGCTCGCTCTAGGGTTGCATCACAGGACGTCGGTTCCCGAGCTCCAGGCCGGCGCTCTCGTGGGTCCGA
This sequence comes from bacterium, assembly GCA_024228115.1. Taxonomy (NCBI): domain Bacteria; species bacterium. Next base: position 2,177 of record JAAETT010000694.1, on the reverse strand, counting down.
GGAAGTCTGCGCGCTCGAGGAGTCCAAGCCGTGAAGCCAAATGCCTTGCTCATCGATCCGTCCGACAACGTTGTGACGTTGTTGCGTGCCGTGCCTCCGGGGAAACGGGTGGTGTGGGCGGCGGAATGCTCGGTGATCGTCGGTCAGGAGTTGCCCGTGGGCCACAAGGTGGCCATCGAACAGATCGCGCCCGGCGCTGCGATTCGGAAGTACGGGGTTCCGATTGGAACCGCGGGCGAGGCGATCACTCCGGGCGATTGGGTTCATACCCACAACCTCGAAGCAGTGGGGAGGTGACCATGGGTTTCATGGGATACCGCCGTGCGGACGGCCGCGTCGGTGTTCGCAATCACGTGGTGGTGATGAGTTCCGTGAGTTGCGCCAATTCGGTGGTCGACCACATCGGCCGGGCTCTTCCCGAAGTGAAGACCGTCACGCATATCGAGGGCTGCGGGCGAGGGCCGCAGGATCTTCCCGCCACGTTGCGCACGTTGGCCAACGTGGCGGACCACCCGAATGTTGCGGGCGTTCTCCTGGTCGGGCTCGGATGCGAAGTACTGAAGGCCGAACTCGTAGCTTCGCGGGCACGCGGAGCACGTTCCGTCGAGTGGATCGGTATTCAACAATGTGGGGGGACGCCGAAGGCGATCGCGAAGGGTGTAGAAATTGCACGAGGATTGCTGGACGCAGCTGCCAGTGAAGAGCGTGAGGAGGTGGGCTTCGAGCATCTCTGCATCGCGATGGAATGCGGGGGCTCCGATGGTTTCTCCGGGCTCACGGCCAACCCGAGCCTCGGAAGGGCGGCCGACTGGGTCGTCGAAAGAGGTGGGACGGTGATCCTCTCGGAAGTGACGGAGTTTCTGGGAACCGAGCCCATCCTCGCCGAACGCTGCGCCAGCGACGAGGTGCGCGAGAAGCTGCTCGGATTGCTCGGCGAACATGCCGCGCTCGTGAAGCGCGAACTCGGGCCGCTGGCTCATACGGTGATCTCGCCCGGGAACCAGGCGGGTGGGTTGTCGAGCATCCAGGAGAAGTCGCTGGGCTGCATCAAGAAGGGCGGTTCGACGCCGATCCGGGAGGTGGTCGAGTACGCAGATCGCCCCACGACCCGTGGGCTCTGCGTGATGGATGCGCCGGGTTCGGACATCTTCTCGATCACCGGGATGATCGCGGGCGGCGCGCAGATTGTGCTCTTCACGACAGGCCGCGGCTCGCCGGCGGGCTCGCCGATTGCACCCGTCGTGAAGGTCGCCAGCAATACGAAGCTCTTCCGGGCGTTGCCTGACGACATGGATTTCGATGCCGGCCGGATCGCGGACGGAATGAGTCTCGATGCTTGTGGCGCCGAACTGATCGAGCTCGTGAAGCGGGTCGCGAGCGGAGAGCGGACGGCTCCAGAGCGGACCGAGACGGAGCTCTTCGCGATCAAGACGGTCGGGCCCGTCTTCTAGCCGTGCAGGCGAAACCGTTGATGCTTGATCGGACGGAGGAAGGAAAGCGACTGAGGCTCTCCTCTCCTGGCGGAACTGCGCTCCAGATCGGTGCTGTCCTCGCGGTTGCATTCGTCAGCTGGCGATTCATCGAGGCGACGGGCGCTGAAGCCTTCCTGCTACGCCTCGGCCCGCGGGCACCCCTAGTCTCGATCCCGATCCACGTCGTGCTCTCGGCCACTCCGTTTCCATCCGAGATGGTTGGCCTGGCCAACGGAGCCGTCTACGGCCTGTGGCTCGGAGCTGCCTGCAGTTGGCTCGGATGGTGGTGCGGCGCGGTCCTCGAATTCACGCTGGTGCGCCGTGGGACACGCGGAATCGAGGCAAGCGCCGGTATGGGGAGGTTTCCGCGCTGGCTGAGCCGCTTTCCAGTGGGCCATCCTGTCTTTCTCATCGTGGGTCGCCAGCTTCCGTTCGGGTTCCATCTCGTGAATGTGCTCGCAGGTGTGGCGGAGATTGGATCGACCCGATTCGTCGTATGTGCCGCTATTTCGAATCTGCCCTACGCCTGGATCACTGCGGCGATGGGAGCCGGCCTTGTCGCCTCCCACTAGCCTGAACTATGCACGAAAGTTGGCTGAGAAGCTGGCTTTCCAATGTTTCAGCGTGCCGCGCGGCGATTGACGCTGACGGATCTCGTTTTGGGTGGTCGATGCCCATTCCGTGGCGCGAATGCGGAGTGTGCTT